>CAXSIG010000043.1:4761-15936 GCA_964237255.1 uncultured Bryobacteraceae bacterium | reverse complement strand
GATCGCTCACCGAGTTGCTGGCTATACGCGGTGACATTATGGATGTTGGAGGAGATAGTTCCGGGCGGCGGCTGCTCCTGCATCTGGTTTGAGCCGACATAAACGGGCTGAATGAATTGCCATTGAAATTGGCCTTGGCTGCAAAACGTTTCCAGTCCGCGTTGCGTCGCGCCGATCCCGGTTACGTTACCGCCGAGAGGTCCGTTGCTGGGTGTTCCCGCTTCCTGGTTGTCCACGCGAAAATCCGAGTAATAGGCCAGCATGTCGAACTTATCGCCCAGAGCTTGAATGACGGAACAGGTAAGGTCTCTGTAGTTAGGTAGAGATAGATAGTGAAAGGATTCGTAAGCGACTGAGAATGGCCCGTCACCGTTTTTCAATGAAGAAAGATGCACTTCCGGGCTGCGGATGCCTGGCAGAGTAACGGTGTGCGGAGGTAAGTCGCCGGCCGTGATTGTAACTTGACGCATTCCGCTCACTGAAGCGGGTAGCGTTCCTTGGAATGAAATCGTACTCCCATCGACTTTCACGGCAGGCGATACGCCCGGGCCGGACGCAACATAGCGCGAATTAGCGCCGTTTCTGCCGCCGCGAACCACTCCCCGCACATTCCAGACGGCTTCCGATTTACCCGAACCGAATGTAACTCGGTATTGAATCCCGGCGATCTTGGGATCGCTAGCCGGCAATACGGGCCCACGAGTCTCGAAGGTGAACTTCAAGAACAGGCCGCCGACCGCCGCAATCTTTACGCTTCGAATCTCCAGGTCGCCTTTCAGCGTTTCAAGCACTCGCTCTTCAGTTTTTTGCGGTGCCGGATAAACGCCCACCACAGCATCCTGCGCCGCAATCTGGTCGTACGACATATCGATCGATCCATCGCGACGTAACATTGCCTGGAAACGATTGACCGTTGGAGTCCAGCTAAAATCCTGAATGCCGCCGTAAGGCTCGGTCAGATCCCAGGTGATCAGGACACCATTGGAAACTTCCTTCGCGTAACGATGGCCCGACATTCTCGGCTTCAAGAACACGCAGATCGCCGGGACGGTGTTGACGATGTTGCCCGCCGCCTCTTGTAATTGATCGAATCGGGCGACCGAGAGATTGCCGCCGAAGCTAATTGTCCCGGTTGTACCTATGTTCAGGGAATCCCAACTTTTGCCCGAATAGGGAAACGCGAAGTTACGCAAAGACACTTTCGATTCAGTGAGTTCCGGACCGAAGTCCGCGTCCCACTTAACCGCCATGTTCTGTATCCGATACCCCGACCCGTCCGGAGTAAATCGGAGGGTGCGATGACCGAGATCGAACAGATTTGCTTTACCTAACGCGTCTTCTTTGAGCGTTAGGACGATGAGATTTCCATCGATTTTTGCGGTACCGATGCTGTGACCCGGCTCCTGCCGGTTCTGGGCCTGCAGAAACACGGGCAGCAACAGCGCAAGAGCCAGTCTCACTGCTTAGTTGCCTGCTGATGCCGCACCGGAGGGATCAACCGGCGGCAATGAAACATGGTTCCAATCCGGTGGTTCCACACCCAGTAAGTAATGAACGAAATAGTCATCCCGGTAATGTTCATTCGCCAGAATGCCGACGCCGTGGTTCTGGCCGGGAATGTAAAGCATATCGAAATGCTTGTGCGCCTTGACCAGAGCGTTTACCACTTGCATGGAAGACGCGGGGTCCACGTTGCTATCCATCTCGCCGATTACGATGAGCGCTCTTCCTTGCAACTTCGATGCGTTGTCCACGTTTGAAGAAGCGGAGTACTGCGGGCCCAACGGCCAGCTCATCCATTGCTCATTCCACCAGAGTTTGTCCATGCGGTTGTCGTGACATCCGCTATTGGTCACGACAACTTTATAAAATTCCGGATGGAACAGCATGCCCCCTAGCGAGTTCTGACCGCCGGCCGACGTACCGAAGATGCCGACGCGGGAGATGTCATATGACGGGTATTTCGCGGCTACAGCTTTGTGCCACAGGATGCGGTCGGGAAAGCCGCCGTCGCCAATGTTCTTGAAGGCCACATCGTGAAATGCTTTTGACCTGTTACTGGTGCCCATGCCGTCGATATGGACCACGATAAAGCCCAACTCAGCGAGCGCCTGGTCCGCTGAAACGGGGCTAAACGTCTTCGGGACGAATGAGCCCTGTGGCCCCGCGTAAATGTTCTCGATCACCGGATATTTCTTGGCTGGATCGAAGTTCATGGGTCGAATGATTACGCCCCAAATATCCGTTTTTCCGTCGCGGCCCTTCGCCACGAATACTTCGGGAAATTTGAACCCCGCCGCTACAAGTGCGGACGTATCGCCTTTTTCTAATTCCATCACCACTTTCTGGTCAGAGGTGCGGCGCAACTGAGCGACAGGCGCAAGATCGACGCGTTGCCAACTATCCACGTAGAACTTGCGGTCGTGAGAGTACGTTACCGTGTGCGTGCCATCAGCATCGGTCAGTTTGGTAAGTCCGGTACCATCGAAATTAATCCGGTAGGATTGCGTGAAGTACGGGTCCTGTTCAGGATTGATACCGCCGGCTTCAAACCAGATCTGGCGTTTCGCATCGTCTACGAAGTTGACGTTTCGAACCAGCCAGTTGCCTTTCGTGATCTGATTCTTGACCTTGCCGGTCAGCCCATCGTAAAGGTACAGATGTTCCCACCCGTCGCGTTCGGAGGCCCAGATGATTTCTTTGCCGTCGTCGACATCGTGACGGTACTTGCGGCCGCCGGAAAGGCCCGGACCCAAGGCGTTGTAGTAGAAAAATGTTTTGGTTTGCTCCGCAATGAGCGGACGCGTGTTACCCGTTTGTCCGTCGACTTCAATCACCGTATAAGCCTGATGGCCGCGCTGATTGTATTCGAAGGTGAAGCCGCGGCTGTCCTTCCACCAAACCGGAGGGCTCAAAGAATAAGGATTCGGAAAGAGCGCATGATCGACTTCCGTTTCTTTCTTGGTCGCCAGATCGAAGAGAGCCGGATAGGCGATATCAAGAGCATCGCCGGGTTTCCGGTACGCAATGGTCGTGTGCTTCGGCTGAATCTGATCGTTCGGTGACGATTCGATATAACTAATCTCGCGATCGTATCCGGGACGTGTGTGATAAGCGGCTAACTTCTTCGAATCGGGTGACCACGCCACCGAGCGCAGTGTGTAAACGTTCCCTTCCGAGCCATCGAAGCTCAACGGAAACGCCGGCTGATTGCCGATGGGCTTAATGAAGATATTGAAGTTCTGAATGAATGCTTCCCACTTGCCATCGAACGACGCGCAGACTTCCGACGGTTCCGGTGGAAGTTGTCCGGGAAACTGCGAGCCGACTCCCAAACGCGCTTGGCGGGCATTGCGGGCTTGATTTTGCACGCGACCACCGGCGGGCTGCGGAGCGCAGGCTCGTTGAGCCCGGCCGTAAATTCCCTCGTCACCGTCCTGCGGCGAAGGGGGCTGATATTCCAAACCGTCCACCGGATCACCGCCCGGGCCTTCCTGACTGATCAAAGCCTCATCTTCGGGAGCGCCCCGTCGTCCACCGCCCATCGGCTGCTGAATAGCGCCTTCCTTCGCGCAGGTGTAGTCAGACAAGAGGCATTTATAAAGCGTGCCGCCCACTCCAAATTGAAGCGTCTTTTCGCCATCGGAAAACACAAGCGGCGCTGTTGTCGCAAGCGCTCCTGTTCTTACGGCGGCTCCACGTCCTCCGGTTGCAGGAGCAAACGGCAGCATTAAACCGGTGTAGGTATGTCCGGTTGCGGTGGAGATCGCGGACGCCAATCGGTCATGATCAAACGCCAGTTTCTTCGTGCCCGCGTCGGCATCTCCAATTACGAACTCGGTGCCGCCTTTCACCGACCTTGTGTACCAGAAGTGATCGGAGCTACTCATCCAAGTCACCGCACCGGGGCTACCCACCACCAGGCCACGAGCTTTCGATTGCAAGCCTTGTGCTCGCCGGTAGTCATCCAATGTGCCTTGACCCAGAACGACAGGAACCGCCAGGAATGCGCAGAGCGCTGTCGTCGTAAACAAGCGTCGTAATCCAAGAATCATAGGTTCACCTTTACCATTGCAGACTGCCACGTAGTTGAACGGTACGGGTACCGGTCGCCGATGTGATCTGGCCAAAGTTCGTTGCTGTCGGGGTTGTGACTCCCAACGGGAAAAACGGATGATTGAGAAAATTCAGGGCTTCCGCCTGGAAATTGAAACTCCACCGCTCCTTGATCCGAATAATCTTATTCAGGCTCATATCGAGTTGGAACATTGTATTGTTACGAAGATAGAGGAACTGGCCATATTGGCCGGGAGTGGAAGCCGGCGCATAATATGAGGCATTCGGAGTGCTGGTTGTTGCCGTTACGTTCGCGATGCCGGAAACATTGGTGATGTAGCCGCTTGCCGCGGAGTAATATCCCGAGATGGTACTGAGATCTTTCTGCAGCGTGTCGAGGGTGAGACCACTACCCAGCACCACTCCACCCTGCGACAGGTTGTTCACTGTGTTTCGGCCGCCGCTCAGCAGAACGGGGCTACCTGTCCGGATGCTTTCGCGACCGCCGAGCGTCCAACCTCCAACGACCCGGTCGAGAAGCGGATTGTTTGCGAAGAACTCTTTCCCGCGACCAAAGGGAAGCTCATAGGTCCAGTAGACATTCATGACGTGGCGCTGGTCGAAGGGCGTCGGGCCGTAATTCAGCCTCGCGTTGCGCGTGGTGTACCACTGATAGGTCCCGGTTTGATCACTTGCATTTTGAATGTCGCCCATAGCATGCGACCAGGTGTAATTCGCTCCAACATACAATCCACGGGTGGTGCTATGTGTGATTTGAAGCTGTAAGCCGTTGTAATTTGTATCGCCATTGGATGTCTGATAGTTCGCGGCGTTTAAAAATGGATTGGCTTGAAAGATGTTAATTGGATATTGACCCGCGGCACTGTAGCCAAGATTGGCGCAAGGCCCGAAGCCATTGCCCACCAAGCGACAGAAGTAGGTAGGATTGCTCGCCAACGTCTGAGCCAGCGTGCCGGCAACACCCTGCTGCAGGTTCGTGATGAAAGTTGCGGAACCGAAGCCGGAACCACTTGCCACAGCGGCGTTGTTCGCACCATTCGCGCCGAAAGCCGCTTCGAAGATGGGCAGAGCGGCCTGCCCGGGGAGGCCATTGTTGATGAAAGTATTGCCTTTGCCGTTCGCTTGGTTGACCGTTAAGTTTTGTTGCGCCTGCTTGAACTGAGGCAGAAATCCATTTTCGAAAACATTCGTTTCCTGGACGTTCTGATAATGCCAGATATGCGTAGCCTTGTTACCTACGTAGCGAGCTTCGATCAGAGTTTTATGCGGCAACTGACGCTGAATCCCGAATGTCCAGTTCGATGTGTAGGGTGAGACAAGATTCGGGTTCACTAGGTTTCCCGAATAGCCGCTTGCCGAAAACGTATATGCGCTTTGCGCTAGCGGAAAACTGAAGGTAGCTGGGTTGACGGAGGCGGTTGGTAGCGCCGAACTGAGGTTCAGAGTGCCCGCGGCAAATTGCGCGCCGTTGCTGATGGAAAGCGACTGCGTGGTTCCACGGCCGCCCGATAGGGGATTCGATATCGCGTTGATCCCTTCGTTGTAATAAGTAATCGAAGCCGACGCGCGAATTACCGTTTTGTGGTCGCCGATCAATTTGCCGAGAACACCTTCCGGTGCGCCGGGATTCCAGGAAAACCCAACATTCGGAGCCGGATTGATGTAGTCCTTTTTATAAGGGTTGGAGACTTGGACGAATGCCGGGTTGTTATTGCCGCTCAACACTCCCGGCTGGAAGGGACCGTTCGACGGTCCATAAAAATTTGCGCCCGCGGGGGCGGAATCGATGCCGTTCGTGCTATGAATAGCTCCGTCGAACTGCCAACGCAGTCCATAGTTGATTGTGAAGTTGGGCTTGATGCGGAAGCTGTCCTGCGCATAGAGTGCCCAGGTAGTAAAGGCAAACCGCTGTGTTACTGAGGCAAACTGGTTGTACTGATGCGTTTTCTCATCCACGTTGGTGGTGGTGGTGACACTGGTCAATCTTCCGGTCAACAAAGCGTACAAATTCTGCGCGTTTGCCAGGTCTGAGTTCCCGGTATTAATTGCCGGAAGGGCATTTTGCAGGACGGAAGCGGCGGGGTCCGAAGCCACGACTCCAAAGTTGTAATTCAGAACGCCGGCGCTTCCAAAGCTGCTTTCCCAGAAACTGGTATGGAGCGCCGTGCCGCCCAAAGTAAGAGTGTGCTTTCCTTTCACCCAATTCAGGTTGTCTGTAATCTGATAGACGGGATTGTTACGAACCGAAGGGCTAAAATTCGTGCCTGGGACCACCGGGTTGATTAATGGCAGATTCAGGATCCTATTGTTGTAAACGGAGTATTGATGCGGGTCGGAACCGGGGAAGAAGATTTCACCGTTACTTTGAACGCCGATGTTTACGTTGTTCACCATGGTCGGCTTGATGGTCCAATCGAATGAATTGGTCGCAACGTAAGTGGTGATGCGGTATGGATAGCCTGTGGCTCCGTTTACCAAGCCGCCAAAACTGTAAGGGCTACCTGGATATGGCGATGTCCCACTCAAATTCTGATGCCGGAGATTCCAGGTGCCGTGCCAAGCGAACTTCGGCGAGAACTGGTAATCCAGACGGGCTGTCGGATAAACCGTCATAAAATTCGTCGGCTGATTGAATTGCAGTGTTTGCCAGAAAGGCTGGCCAGCGATGGGCAGGTAACCGATGCCGTTCTTCTGATATCCGTTGATGGTACCCAGGATTCCCGATATCGTTGGATCAATGGTGCTGGTCAATCCCGCTGCTCCTGCAGCAGCCAATAAATTGACCTTACGCTGCACGCCATCCGTTCCGATATACGTATAGATTCCGGCTTGAGCATCGGCACCGAGCACGTTGACGGTGGAGACCTGCGACCCGGGTTGTGGAATCGCCTCGAAGTAAGCGAAGAAAAATAGTTTGTGCTTCAGATACGGAACGAATGGGACCAAGGGCCCGCCAAGAGCGCCGGCAATGTTGTTCTGGCGGGTCTTCGTACGAGCAATGCCACGTAGATTATTGAAGAACGTATTGGCATTCAGGTCTTCGTTATAAAACTGTTCCACAACCTTGCCGTGATACGTGTCCGTTCCCCGCTTCGTGGTCATGCGGATATTCATCGCGCCTTCACCACCGGCGTCGGCGCCGAGCCCGGTTGTCGACACAGTCACCTCTTCTACCGCGTCGATACGGCTGGGTGCGAATTCGAAGAAGCTGGTTCCGCCGCTCTTAAAACGTTGGGAGTTGTTATTCATGCCGTCCACCGTGATATTCATCGACGCGTTCGGAAGGCCGTTAAACGTTCCATTGCGGCCGGATGAATCGTTCGCGTTCGTATTTCCCGCCATCAACTGCGCAAAGTTCAACGCCTCGCGGCCGTTATAAGGAAGGTCCTGGATCAGGTTGCTGGAGATTGTAGTTCCTACTTCGTTCGATGTCGTTTCCAGTTGTTCACCCGAAACAGAAACTTGCATCGTTTCCGTAGTGGAACCGACGGTGAGCTGAACGGAAAGATCGGTAATGCGGCCCGTATCCACCTGGATGTTGTTGTAGATAGCGGTTTGGAAACCGGGTGCTGTCGCGGTCAGTTTGTAAGTGGCAGCTTGGAGGTTCGCAAACGCGAAGTTGCCCTCGCCCGACGAACGCGTGGTTTGCTCGATCTCAGTCCCTAAATCCCGCAGTCGCATTTCCGCTTTGGGTACCACCGCGCCCGATGCGTCGCGCACGATTCCATGAATGCCGGTGGTGGTAATCTGAGCCACCAAGCCCCCGCTAATTGCGATTCCTGCGACCGCCGCGATAATCAAATGCTTAAACGCCATGAACGCTCCCGTCGTGAAGAATACGTTAATGGATACCAAACTGAATACAAATTGTCCAGTGTGAAGTGTTGTTTGCGGTGAAAACTCGATTGTTAGCGCGCCCCGGCCGGCAGGTATTCCTCAAAAAAGGAATAGCGTAGTGTGTCCAGGTGAAGCGGATCGGAACCCTGCACGCCATGCCTGCGGTTTGGGTATTCCATGAAGTGCACCTGTTTATTCAACGCGATCAGGCGATTCAGCAAGCGCTGTGTGCCCTGGAAATGCACGTTATCGTCGCCGGTGCCATGCACGATCAGAAGCTTGCCCTTCAGCCCTTCCGCGTAACTAATGGGAGAGCCATCGTGATAGCCCTTCGCGTTCGTCTCAGGCAGCCCCATGTAGCGCTCCTGATAGATGGAATCGTAAAGTAATTGGTCCGCGACGGGCGCGCCCGCAACGCCTACCTGATACAACTCGGGATGTCGAAACATCAGGTTGAGCGTCATGGAGCCACCGCCGCTCCAGCCGAACACTCCGACACGGCTCAGGTCGACATAGCTGTGAGTCTCGGCAAGTCCCCGTAACGCCTCCGACTGCTCTTCGGAAGCCAACACGCCGACCGATCCATAGATCACTTTGCGCCAGTGTCGGCCTTTGGGAGAGGGCGTACCGCTGTTATCAAAACTCGCGACAAGGTAACCGTCATCGGCCAACGCGGCCATCAGAATCCGATTGCTTCCCCCCCAACCGTCTGTGACCGTGGAGGCAGCTGGTTCACCGTAAACATTCACGATAATTGGGTACTTTTTCGACGCGTCAAAGTTGGTGGGACGAATCAACCATCCATCGATCGTTGTGTCGTGTCCAACCGGGATGTGCACCATCTCCGTGCGTCCGTGCAGGATGGGACCGATCTTTTCCTTGAGTGCCGCATTGTCCGTCAGTACCCGCACGACCTTGTGATCGGGCAGGCTGATCAGGTCCGATTGTCCTGGCGAATCAAATGTTGAAACGGTGTGGAATGCCCAACGGCAATCGGGTGAAATCGAATAAGTGTTCGTCCCCAAATCGCCCGGAGGAGTGACGCGCTCCGTCTTGTTTCCATCCAGGCGCGAACGATAGAGGTAACGCTGCGTTCCGTTATCGGGCGACGCAATGAAGTAAGCCCATCCGCCCGGTTCATCGATCGCGGAAAGAGACACCATATCGAACGGTGCATTGGTCACCAATCGCGCGTCTCCCGTTTTCGATACCGCATAAAGATGACGCCAACCGTCGCGCTCGCTCGAGAAAAGCAGCCGCTGGCCGCGCTCAATCCAACGCAGGTTGCGATTCACCTCCACCCACGTGTCGTCCTTGTCCTGAAACATCGTTTTCAGTGCGCCGGTCGCGGGATCGCCGAGAAACACCGTGTTGGTGTTCTGAAGGCGATTCATGTGTTGAATGATGACGGTGCCGTTGTCCACCCACTCCATGTGCGGGATGTAGGTGTTGCGTGGATCGCCGGGAGTCTTGAACCAAACCGTAGCGCCGCCTGTTGCGCTAACAACGCCCAACTGAACCGCGGAGTTCAATTGGCCAGGCTTGGGGTACTTGTATTTCGTGATCACGGGATAGAGCGCGTCCGTGTAGTTGATCAGAGCGAAATCCTGCACGCCGCTTTGATCGAAGCGGTAGTACGCGATCTTGGCGCCATCGGGGCTCCAGAGGAAGCAATCGGCAAGACCGAACTCTTCGTTGTTGTTCCAGTCGGACGTGCCGTTAATGATGTCCTCGCTCGCATCCGTCGTTAGTTGTTTGGTCGCACCGGTCCGAATGTCCTCCACATAGAGATTCCATTTCGGTTGCGCATCGGTCGCGGGGTGCAAGTCACCCAGGTAGGCCACGTGCTTGCCATCAGGAGAAAACTTCGCAAATAGCAGGCCCGCAGTCGATTTGCCGCCCAGTTTGCGCCATGCATTGTCGGCTTTATCCAGCACCCAGTAGTCGCTTGCGGTCTTGCGAATCATGACAGTACGCGGGTTAGTCGCAAACAAGAGTTTTTGCCCATCGGCCGAAGAGGTGGGATTCGTCAGCGCACGGTCTATCTGGGGCGGTTTGTAAGAGGGCTCTGGCGGTAACGGTGATCGCGAGCCGGTTGCCGTGTCGAAACGAGAGGCTTGCATGACATAAGCACTGCCGCCTTCTATCCAACGACCAGCGCCCGGAGGGCTTCCCCGCCCCGCACGACCGCTGCGACCGCCGTCCTGTCCGTTGAACTCACCGGAGGAAATGCGGCGCATCCATTCCTGCATGTTCTTAGACAGTTCAGCGTGGGCCAAACCCGCGCCCAGCGCCGCGATCAGCAATATCACCGTCTTCATGTTTCGAATTGTTTACTGAGAAGCGCCGGCCGACTTCTTCATCGGATGGCTCGCCAAAGAGTCGGCAACCACTTTTTTCGCTTGTTCCAATTCGGTGCCCACCAGTTCCAGACGCGGAGGCCGGACCCGTGCGCTGCCCATCCCGACTTCCTCCTGCACTAACTTGATCAATTGAACGAACTTCGGTACCGTGTCCATTCTTAGCAGAGGCAGGAACCAGCTATACAACTGGAAGGCTGCATCGTATTCTTTGTTCTGCGCCAAACGAACCAGTTCAACGGACTCGCTAGGAAACGCATTTACCAAGCCCGCGATCCAGCCGACAGCGCCCGCCGCTATGGATTCCACAATCGCGTCGTCCACTCCCACCAGGATCCGAAGCCGTTCGCCGCAAAGGGATCGCAGCGCGGCAACGCGACGGACATCGGCGCTCGATTCCTTAATGGCGTGCAAATTTTCGTGCTCGGCAAGCAGTTCCACCACTTGCTCCGGGACGTAATCCACCTTGTAGGCAATCGGGTTGTTGTAGAGCATGCAGGAGAGTTTCGTCGCCTTCATCACGGCCGAAACATGCGCTTTGTTTTCGCGCCAGTCACCCAAATAAACATAAGGCGGGAGCACCATCAAACCGCTACAACCGGCGGCTTCCGCAGCCTTGGCTAGCGACACCGCGTCCGCTGTGCTGAGAGCGGAGATGCCTGCCACCACGGGAGCGCGTCCATCTAGCGCTTTCACGCAGGTCTTTAGTACATCAACTTTCTCCGCAGTGCTGAGCGTTGCGCCTTCACCTAACGAGCCCAGGGCGACCACACCCACGCAGCCGTTATCGATCAGCCATTTGCAGTGGCGGCCCACAAACTCATGGTCGACCGTTAAGTCTTCGCGAAACGCCGTTGTGATTGCGGGCATTACCCCGCTCCAGTTCATATTCATACGTGTA
>CAXSIG010000043.1:0-4751 GCA_964237255.1 uncultured Bryobacteraceae bacterium | reverse complement strand
CTTCTTTCTGTTGATTGGTTTTAGAAATCAAACTGGCAATGCGGGCTGGAAATACCGGCGGACGAATCGACTCCGGCTTCCAACCGAGCAGATACTCCACCGCGGGGCCGCAAATTCGTCCTTGGCAAGGTCCCATCCCGCATCGCAGATGCAATTTTGCCGAGCGCCACGAGTGAGCATCTTTCAGTTTTCCGAATGGAACGTCCTCGCAACGGCAAATGGTCGTCTGCGCTTCCGGTAATTCTCGCAACTCGTTGCGAAGCGCGAAGGCAAGGTTCAACCGCGTAGCAAACCGCCGGGCCCGCTCCCGCGCGGGGAGCAAATTCTTCGCCAGGTCTTCGCGTCCAACCGCGGAGAACCCGGCAATCTGCCCTTCCACCAATGACAGATCCACTCCGCCGAGCCCCGTGATTTCTCCCGCGCAGAACACTCCGGGCGCGGAGGAGCGCTGCTGTGGATCGACATCGACGTACCCGTTCTTTAAACGGCAACCCAGGAAGGCGGCGAACTCCGTATTGGGCGAAAAGCCATAAGCCACCGCCAGATAGTCGCAATCGATCGTCTGGGTCCTATCGTTCGTTCGTATCTGCACCCGGCTCACGCTCTTATCGCCTTCCGCCGACGTAACCCATGCGTCCGGAGCGTACGAGGTGAAGCCAAGTGAAAATTTAAGCGCCGCGGCTTGCCAAAGTTTGCCCGGATGTTGCGCTAAACCGAATCCGAAACTCATCAGCCGATTCCAGTCCGCCTGCTCGGCAATGATCGGAACGATGGCGCCATGCTTACGAAGATAAGCCGCGACCGCCATCAAAAGAGGCCCGCTGCCGGCGACAACAATCTTCTTTCCTTTTACCGGCATTCCGGTTTTCACCAGAGCCTGCAACCCGCCTACGCCCATTACGTTGGGCAGCGTCCAGCCAGGAAACGGAAGGAACAGTTCGCGCGCGCCTGTTGCCAAAATCAGCTCGGAATAAGCGATATCAAAGTTGTCCCGAAACGTTTCGACGCGTAGCGTTCGCTTCAGCGCATCACCGCCAATCACCCGGGTTCCTCCGATGATCTTTGCGCCACTCTCGCGAAATTTGCGGAACCAGCGGGCAGCCTGCCCGTCACTTGGATGCTGCTTCCCGCCTCGCCAAATTTGGCCGCCTTCTGTTGAGTTATCGTCCAATACCGTTACCTGCTTGCCGCGTCCCGAGGCACTTATCGCAGCGGCCATTCCAGCCGGACCTGCGCCGACAATCAGGGTGTCGGTTGCAGTCATGCCGTTGTAATGTCCATGCCTGCGTGACATTCAATCTGGCAACTGCGGCAATGCGGACGCCCATCAATGGTGACGCGGCATTCGAAACAGATACCCATACCGCACAGCGGACCCCGTCGCTCCCCGGAAACCGAATGGCGGAAACTTGATTCCCCAGCTATCAAAATTGCGGCCGCAACGGTGGTCCCGGCCGGAACACATAGCGCGCGGCCATCGATCGAAACGGTAAGACCTTCAGGCATGTGCGTACGCTCTTTCGGGGAGATACGGCTCCCGCGCGATTGCCGATTTGCGATCGAAAATTAGATCGACAAGAAGCCTTCCGGTTGCCAGCGATGTCGAAATTCCCAGGCCCTCATGACCCGTAGCCAGGTAAACGTTCTCGAACCCGGGACACACGCCGATTAGCGGAAGCTTGTCGGGAGTCGCCGCACGAAATCCCGTCCAGCCGCGAATCGCAGACACCTCGCCCAAAGCGGGCATGTATTCGAGTGCGCGTTTGAGCATCGTGTCCATGATGTGCGTATCGATGGCGGAGGCTTCTACGCCGTACTGGCGCGATGACCCGATCAGCAGTTGTCCCGTCACCCGCGGCTGAACATTGAACGCAACGGAATCGGAACTGACGGAGTGTGCGTTTTTCAGATATCCAAGCTCGATAAGTTGGTGGCGCAAAAACCCGGGATAGCGATCCGTGATCAACAAGTGGCCTTTGCGCGGCTGGACCGTAATGCCCGGCACAAGCTTCGCAGCCATAGCGCCGGTCGCGACCACCATGAAGGATGCAGCGATAAACGTTCCGTCATCAAGCGTCGCGCCGGCATCCGTAACCTGCGTTACCCGCCGGCCTTGAAACAAATCAAACCGGGACGCTTGCATCTCCGCGAATAAAAAACGGGCAACACACGGTGGGTAAACAACGCCGTCATCCTGCACCAGCAATCCACCGGCTAAGCCAAGCCGCAGATTGGGTTCCGCTTCGGCAAGAGCCTGCGCGTCCATCACTTCCACCGGGGCGCCTCTCTGGGTGTAAAACTTCTGCTTGCGGTAGACCTCCGCCATTTCTTCCTCATCCGCAGCCACCCAGATAGCGCCGCAACGCCAATATTCGCAATCGCGTGGGAGACGTTCCGCAAGCTCCTGCCAAAGCAACTGAGAGTAACGAGTCAAAGAGAATTGGGCTTCGGAGTCATCCATGACTGCAAGATGTCCCATGCCCGCCGCGGTAGCACCGCCCCCGATCTCCGCAGGCTCAATCAGCGCCACGGACATCCCCGCACGCACAAATTCCGAGGCGCAAGCCGCGCCTACGATACCGCCCCCGGCGATCACGGCGTCATAGCGCCGCTCCCCCGTCATCTGCGAATGCCCCAACGGAAAGGATCATGCTCCTGAACGATAAGTTGAGAATCGGCTGTGATGAACGCAGCGCCGGTAATGCGCGGATAAAGTTTGCCGCGGTCTACGCGAATCGAGCCCTCAAAAACCGTCCCGATCACACTTTCCTGCCGCCAAACATCGCCTTCGTGCATCTTTCCATCAGCATAAAGGCAAGCAAGCTTCGCGCTGGTGCCGGTGCCGCAGGGCGACCGGTCGTATTCTTTGCCCGGGCAAAGCACAAAGCTTCGCCCATCGTTGCCGTCATCCTCCGGTTCGGACATCAGTTCGATGTGATCGATCTCGCCGCCATTAGCACCTGCGATGCCCTGCTCCGTGAGCGAGCACCGCACGCGCCATGCGTAATTGGTCAATTCGTCCAAATTGCTAAGCTTGGTCGCGCAGGGTGCGTCACACAGAAAAAACCAGTTGCCGCCCCAGGCGATATCACCGTGAACCTCGCCGATTCCGTCGACCTTCACGGTAATCCGTTTTGCCGAACGATAACTCTCGACGTTGTTAACGGTAACTTTCCCGGACTGGTGCAACTCCATCCCGACAATACCAACCGGCGTTTCCACCTGATGCATTCCCGGCTTGATTCTGCCAAGGTAGGACAACGTAGCACCCAAGCCGATCGTGCCATGGCCACACATTCCGAGATAGCCAACGTTGTTGAAGAAGATTACGGCTGCTGAGCATGACGGGTCCAATGGCTCGCACAGCAATGCGCCGACAACCGCGTCGGATCCGCGCGGTTCATTCACCACAGTCGAGCGGAAGTAATCGTATCGCGAACGAAAACACTCCATCCTTTCTTTTATGGACGAATTACCTAAATCGGGACCACCTGCAATAACGATTCGAGTTGGTTCTCCCCCGGTATGGGAATCGATGACGTGGATTCGCTGCATTCCTCCATTTACTGTATACAAAGCGGTATCCAATCTCAAGCTAAGAGTTGCGCCTAGACCACAATCTGGATACACTTTCGTATCCAATATGAGCTTAAGGTTCACGCTGCTCCTAAACGTCGCATTGCTGTCGAACGCCGGTTTCGCAACTTATGTTCATGCACAAGCGAAACCCTCTACGTCCGACTTGGATCTGTCCAACAGCCCGATGCGGCCGTACATCGAATCGTTTAGCCTGGATCGGATTAACTTGATTCGTTACTATCCGTTGGAACTTGATCCCGCTCGCCAGCAGCGCATGAAACGCTTTCTGAGCGACTGGCACGAGCGGCTGTCCACGATCAACTTCGACTCCATGCCGCAGGACGGCAAGGTCGATTACGTTGTATTCCGAAACTGCCTGGATCACGAGCTTAAGAAGCTGGATCTGGATGCGATTTCGCAAGCGGAAACCGCTCCGTATATTCCATTCGCGAAGACGGTTATCGCGCTTGAAGAATCGCGCAAGAAAACGGCGATCGTGAAGCCTCAGGAAGCGGCGGCAACGCTTATGGCGCTCACAGCTGAAATCGCCAACACACGGAAGGCGATCGAGCAGCAGTTACGTGCCGGCGGCAGTCAAGACAATGCCCAAAATCGTAAAATTATTGGTGCCCGTGCCGCCGGAAACGTGGTCACTCTACAGAACACCTTGCGGTCTTGGCACACGTTCTATAACAGCTATGACCCGCTCTTTACCTGGTGGGCGGATGAGCCATATACTTCGGCGAACACTGCCCTGCAATCGTATGCGGCTTTCCTACGCGAACGGGTCGGCAATCTTCCCGCGGCGGCGGCTCCTAGCGCGATACCCGTGGCACTCCCGGCGGGAGCGGGCGGTGGTGGAGGACGAGGGGGTGGCGGGCGCGGAGGCGCGGCTGGTGGTGGCGGGGGTGGCGGCCTAGCGGCTACGGCCGGTGCGCGCGCGGGGTCCACTGACGATATCGTCGGTAATCCAATCGGCCGGGAAGGCCTGATGAATGAACTTGCCTTCGAGATGATTCCGTACACGCCGGAAGAACTAATCGCGATTGCTAATAAAGAGTTCGCGTGGTGCGAAAACGAGATGAAGCGCGCGTCCCGCGAAATGGGCTTTGGCGACGATTGGAAGAAAGCGCTCGAAAAAGTAAAGACCATGTACGTGGAGCCCGGCAAGC
>CAXSIG010000042.1:7138-16195 GCA_964237255.1 uncultured Bryobacteraceae bacterium | reverse complement strand
CAGTAACGTTTCCAAGACGGCCGGCCTGCAAGCTGCCGGCAAAGGCTGGAATTCCGGATGCGCGTTCCTCGATTACGACCACGACGGATACCTCGATATCTTCATCGCCAATTACATCGACCTTGGGCCCGATGCTACATCCTCCACCACCAAGCTCCCGACCTGTGACTGGAAGGGGATCCCGGTAATGTGCGGTCCCCACGGCCTGCCGCTCGGCCGCAATTTGCTGTATCGCAACAATCGCGACGGCACGTTTACGGATGTTTCGGAGAAGGCGGGTATTCTGGCGCCTGGAGGACGATACGGGCTTGGCGTCGCCGTGGCCGACTTTGATAATGACGGCTGGCCCGATATCTATGTGGCGTGCGATCAGACGCCGAGCTTGTTATACAGGAATCGCAAAAACGGAACCTTCGAAGAGATCGGCGACAAAGCAGGCGTAGCGTATAACGCCGACGGCCAATTGCAGGCAGGTATGGGTGTTGCGGTCGCTGACTTTGAATCGAAAGGATATCTCGGCATTGCAAAAACGAACTTCTCCGGCGATCGGCCGTCTCTTTATCGCAATGAGGGTGGCGGCTTTTTTGAGGATGTATCCGAAGGGGCGGGCTTAGGCCTGAATCGTCTGCTGGGCTGGGGAGTGGCATTTGTCGACATCGATGAAGACGGGTGGCCCGATCTCCTGATGGCGAACGGACATATTTACCCGGAAGTGGACCGTTCGGCGCTTGGCGAGACGTTTCGACAAAAAACGCTGCTCTACCGGAACCAGGGGAACGGCCGCTTTCTGGACATCACAAACTCTGCCGGCGCTGTTTTGGCAGCTCCGCGTCCTGCGCGAGGGCTTGCGATAGGCGACCTGGACGGTGACGGCAGGCCGGAAATCGTCATCGTAAATATGAACGAGAAGCCGACATTACTAAAGAATGTTGGGCCGCGCCAGAACGCCATTGCACTTCAGTTGACCGGGGTGAAATCGAATCGAAGCGCAATCGGAGCACGTTGCTCTGTGGAGACTAGGGGGCACACGCAAATCGCGGAGGTGGCGAGCGGCGGGAGTTTCTATTCCCAAAATTCGCTGACGCTGTACTTCGGAATCGGGCAAGCTGCCCAGGCGGAAAAAGTAGAAGTTCGATGGCCGAATGGCGATCGGCAAACCTGGTTAAATGTCCCGGCGAATCAGACGGCGATTGTCGAGGAAGGCCGCCAGACTTTGAAGAGAATCCCGTGGGTGCGAGTTGGTAGAGGCAGCGGGAATTGAACGTTCGTGACCGGGAGCCAAAAAGCACGCGCCGGCGACAGTTCAATGCAATTCACCGGAGGATCGAGAGCGGCTTCGGAACCTCTTGAAAACGACCAAATTGGAGGCAAACAGGAATCGATAAACCGACCCCTATCGCGAGGCGGATTGCGTGTCCAACCGGGGAGGGTATTTGCATATGCCCGGCGAACATCGACCCGGCAAGGTTTACAAGAGGGAAGACGACTACAACCGGTAAGAGCAGAGTCGACCGTTTTGCCTGTAATTCTGCCCCGCAATGTGGGCATGTGATGTCGAACTTGAACATCGATTGAAAGGGGAGGCGCTGTGCGCAGCGCGGGCACTGGAGCATGGGGCTTTTTCCAAAGGACATAGTTAGCAGTGTTCGGGCACGCCGAAACGTTTCACCGCGCTTCTACACGGACACGGAATATTGGTCTGGGCGAAGTTGGTGGTGAAGCTGGAGGTCGCCGAGATAAAAGTAGGTTCGTTGGTGGAGGCGGCGGGAGTTGTGCCGCTTGTGAGTTCTGAAAAGAAGCGATTTAGACCGAATATTGACCCGATACAGCCGATGAAAGTGCTGAAAACGCCGGGTCAAGTCTCATTTTAGTCTCACCAACATCGGATGGCCTGATCGCGCCGCCTTATACCGTTTTAGTCTCGCCGAACATAACTTGCTCCACCATTTAGTCCGTCCGAGTTCCCAGTCCACATCCGCTTACCATGTGCCTCAGGCCGGATTGTTTCTGCCGCTTCGTTTGGCTTTCCCAAGGCGCCCAGATAGCGAACCACGTCCCGAACATACACCCGATGCTCAATACAATCGGCCCCGCATCCTTTCCGCTCAATCTGTTACGCCAAACCCATCTCCAGCCACCGTAGTGTCGCCAATCCACTGATCCCTTCCTGCAAATCGGGTCCTAAAATCGCGCCGCTAAGGAATCGCCATCCCGAACAAGCTGTATCGTATACTCCGTGGCAGGACTTTCTCGCGAATGAGTAGAAGCTGGTACATCGTCTATTCCATTTCCGTTGTCGCGCTCACTGTCGCTTTCATCGCGCTCGATATCGCACTGACAACTGTGATTCCACAATTCGCTCAGGCGCAACGGCACTTCAGCAATTACGTCTTCGCAGCACTTCCCTATCTTTTTGGACTCAATGTAATTCTCTTCGGAGCGTTGGGTGTCAGGAAGATGCTTCGAAAGACCGGCACACTGAAAAGCGAAAACTTGTGACTACCACGAACCGAGGTCGAGGAAGACGGATTCGGAATTATTTTCGAAAGCTCTTGTGAATGAATGGGACCGCCCTCATAACATCGGGAAATGTTGAAGGACAGCTAGCCACAATCAGGAAGCCGGTTCAGCGAGAAGATGAAGCAGGAAGCGAACCGCAAGGAACGCGGGTCGTCCGCCACCCGTGAGGAACCACTCTTGAGAATAAGAGGAGGGATCTCCTCCACCCCCCCACACTGGACGTCGGGAGCAGCGCGGAACATCTGCACGTACTCTCAATTACCCCATCGCGTGAAATCTAAAATGGCAACGCGGCGGTTGATGTCCGGTCCAGTGTACGAGGAAATGCTGATTGTAAAGCGAGATCCAGCGCTATGACAAGATCGTTGACGGAACGAGCATTGACTTGAGAAATAATCCCTTGCTGCTGCCCAATGATAAGAGCTTTGTACAACGTCCCGATCGCCTTGGCGACCTGCCCGTGAAGTTTCTCAGGACAAATGTGTTTTCGTTTCATGGTCTCTCCTGACAGTGTGCGACGCATATCCGATAACTGCGTTTAAACAATTGGGTACGGATGGTGATTTTTTTCCGAACTAACGATTAAAACCGAAAGCAGAAACGAATTCAACAACTGCGCACGAGCTTGCCGCTTGTCACTCCACGAACTAGCCTCATCATGCCTAACCACGCCTTCGATCATCCTGATATGAAAGAGTAGATCCGCCGCTACTGTTGCAAGTTCAACATGTTGACCTGCCCTGATTGCGTTATTTAACGAATCGAGTAGAACGTCGGCATCTAATAACTGGAAGAGGAGATCCTCTCGACCGGTCTCTAAGGTTCGTTGATTCTCGACGGGGTTCTTGGTTAAGGTTTCCGCTTGGTTTTCGATGGACTGTGCTTGGTCTGAAACTGGCATCTGATCTCCAGCCGTCCAAGGTGAAGACGGCAAAAGTATTTAGGGCCTACCTGAGGAGCGCATCATCCCAACAACCGCTAGTGAAGGAAGCCCGGACCCACGTGCTCGCTTCGCTCCGTCATCCCAGTACGTTGATCCCACATCTCCGCAAGGCTGTCCGCCGTTGCCGTTAAAAGTTCGATCAATGCATCGGTCTCTTGTTCAAATCGAATAACATCGAACTGTTTACGAGACTTCGATTCGCGAGGGACGTTTGCCGCACTTGGATTAACAGCCGAATAAACCGGGTCTAAAGCTTCGAGTTCTTGAACTTTGGCACTGAAGTCAGCAAGATCGGAAATGCCCAGGCAAGTAAAGTCGCGTTCCCAATTCACTTTCTTGATAATCTGGACAGTGATTTGCGCGAGCCACCGCAACGAGTGGGTGCGGTAAAGAGAAATCGGATCAGGTTTGGAATTTAGAAAATTACCACCTTCGCCGACCAGAAGTTTGAGGTGAAGTTCCACGGCTTCTCGGTACAGCAGGATGATTGGGGCGGAATCAAAGCCGGTCCACAGATCAGGCTCAGACTTCAGCTTTCCTATGAGGACCTTCGCCGCGGCCTGAAGTGAACGAGAAAAGAGAAGGATTTCGACATCCGCCCCGTTATGCCAAGTCTCCGCGATGTTGCTGGTTTCGAAGGGCGGACGGAAGCGACTGAAGGATGATGTGCGTTTCATAGGGTTGCTTTTGGAAGTCTACGAAAAAAACGATTGTCGCGCTAAGCGGCCATTCCAGTCTGTTAAGGAATGCGTTCCAATCTGGAATTCACACTTACAAATCCGCCATTTAAGCATTTGGTGAAGACATTGGGATACCTATCGTCGTCCTCGTCACCGACTTAATCTATCGATTCTGTCTCCGCGCTCTGTTCTCGATCATCGCGATAACGCAACCGTCGGCGAGCCGATTCGATTAAACGCCATGACTACCGGCTTCGAAAGCTTGGTCACACGAAGTGTCCAATGGCCCGTTAAATTCCACCTCCTTCATTGCTTTTGGATCCTATTCGACCCGGTTTAGAGATGCTGTCGAATTCGTCGACAAAGCCTTCGCGCCTTGCCTTAGGCCCGCGTTACACGCCTGAACGACAGATGGAAGGTTTACCACGCGCGAGCAGGGCTTCTGTGGTGTCCGATTAGGTTCTTTGTTGCACTTGTTGCTTTTACCTTTGGTATGTAGCAGTGAAGAAAGAACATAGTGCCGTCGTTCTCACTCTCGTCCTGCTTCGAGCGGCAACCCGAAACTCCGAGCGCCCGACATTGAGTATCTAGCGTCTCGGAGATCCTTCGCAACCATAACACTCTGTATCGAATCTCTACGATGTAACTGTTGTGGTCGTCGCAACTTATCATACACTTTCCATCTGAAGTATCTGTGTACCCTGCCGTGCAAATTGCGACAACCTGCATCACTCTCATCTCGCCGGTCTATCATAACTACTTTCTATCTACTCTAGATGCGATCTAGAAATAGCTGAATGCAATCTCAGATGACATGTATGTGTTGTGTCTTCTTCAGCTTCTTGCGACGTGTCTGACTTAGTCAAATCAGCTTGCAAGCGCCAGTTCGATGCGTTATTCTCGGATCAGTTATAAGTCCGAGACAATGGACTTCTCAAATCGATTTGCGATGTCAGACAACAAGAAATCGACTACTCCGCCTACGTCCATTGACTAGCAGGATATGTCTATCGCAGCACGCCGTGCTGATCAACTCGATCCCGACGATCCAATCGTGCAAGAACACGTAGCAACTATCGACGCTTTACTGGACAAATCTAAGGAGTTAAAAACGATCTTAGAAATCGGTGACGCTTTGATTGCTATCCGGCCAAGACCCGAGGTTTGGGACAGATATAAATTCCGCAATATTACTTCTCACGCGCAGTCCCTGCGATTCATCCAGATCGCGGAAGACAAGCGCATCCGTGAGCACATTAAAATCATGCCTCCGGTGTTCCGTATTTTGCTTGAAATCAGCCGATTGTCTGATGATGAATTTTCGACGGCGCTGACGGCAAATGTTTTTGCTGTTCCAACCAGCGCGGCCAAGATTCATGGATTTTGTCTTGCGTTAGCCGAGGAACAAGACCAGCCGCCTGAGCAAAGCCGGCCGGTAGGGCGAAACCTCCTGGTGATGAATAAGGCGTACCATCTCGACGCTTTCGCCGCAATGAAGCGTACTCGAACCGGAACATTTCACCTCGTGGTGACCGATCCACCGTCTGGCGACACCCTGAATAAGTGGGACACCCTGATGCCCATAGCGGAATGGTGGATGGAAACGAAACGCATTCTAAGAAAAAACGGCGCGGTGATCGTCGTCGGGACGTGGCGGTTCTTGGATAGAGTCAAATTCGTCTTGCATACTCTAGGCGACTACGACGCATGGGTTCGGCACCAGCATCTCCGACTCAAGGTTCAAGGTACCGGTCACCTAAATTGCGCACATGGGCCGCTAAACAATGCGGACCATGCGCTTTTACTATGCCAGGGAAAGGTGACTTATCATGCCCAACTGACACCCGGCGCACCCTATACCAAGCTCCGCAACAAGCCACGTCCTGCCGCTAATTACGGTGAGTTCGATGACGAGGAGAGGGTCGACATCAACGAAGGCGTACGGCATCCTTTGGCGGTCATGATTTGTCCCGATGATGTGGAGCACTTTCATCCGACCCAAAAACCTGAAGCGTGGTTTCGCTATTTGATCGAGACATACAGCGATCCCGGTGACAAGGTATTCGATCCTTATGCAGGCAGTGGAACGACAGCAGTGGCGGCGGTGTTGAGCGGCCGTCAGTTTATCGTGTGCGATAAAAATTCAGGTTACGTGCGGATAATTCAGCAAAGGATCAAAGATACCAAGCCACCCAGCAAGGTAGCCTTGGGCCTTGACTGAAAGCACGGCGCAGCTAGTTGACAACGAGTTGTCCAAACACCTTTTCCATCGTCTGAGCGGAGTTCGCGCCAACACAACGTGAAACGCCCAATCCGTGCGATGTTCGAATCAAACAGTCGTTTACAGAACTTCTTCACGGAAAGGGTGGCGTGTCGACCTCGGAACGCGACGTGGCAACCGGAGGTAAGACCTCTTTTCTCGCCAGCAACCAATGGCAATTCCGTGATTCGTGGAATTCAACTGTTCTATGCATTGGGCAGTGATGCCCAGCTTCTGCTACGCCGTTCGCCAGATCGATTGGTAGCTTAGAGTCGCCGTGTTGGAACTGGGTTGGATCTAAAGGTGTACCGCCTAGACGCCAACGCAGGCTTCGTTTTCTTGAAAGGTTGGAGAATCTGAGCTTCCTCAGTGCCCGACGCAAACAGCCGCCAATTGGTGTAACTTCATGCCAGTACAGGCGTCGTTGTGCGCGATTCCGCGCACAGGCGGCATGATGGACCCGGCGGGAAACGCCGCAGATGTAGGTGATCTTCGTTTTGCCGACTACCGACTTCACTCCTCTGTTTTTCGAATTATGAATGTTGCGTTCGACATTAGTAACCTGCCGAAGTCTTTGCTTCGTTGCCTACTCTAAACACCCATTCCAGCCCGCTCGCAGGGACTACAAGCTTTCGTAATTTCTTTTCTTTCAACACCCGCTGGCTGGACGTGGTGTAGTGTTCGCGGCTCGCACATCCGTGCTGGCTTTTGTTTTTTGTAAGAACGACCTCGGCTCCTCCCGCTTTTGAATCGCAGATTGTCTTTGTTGGCCGCTGTAAAAATAGGTTCTCGTACGCCGGTCGCTAACCAGCCCGGTCGTACGCTCGACGTCGGGGAGTTGTTTTTTGTAAACCGACTCCGCCCATCTCTACTACGCCACTCCCGACGACCTGCCGACTCCGGCCTGCTCGCCCATAGTCGGTTCTTCTCATTGTTGCTTTTTTTAACGCCCGTTCGTATTACCTGATTCCACGGTTACTGCTTGCACGAAAAGCACGGCAAAACGGACCCCGGCTACCCTCGCTAGCGATCCGCCATTCGCACATTTTGACGCAAAACAAAAAGCACCAGATTGTTGTTTGGAAGACCTACTCTACTCCCAAGACCTTCTGTCTTAAAAATCAACAGCCGACTCAGGACACTCACCCGTTTTCGAAACGCTTGACAAACGCGGAATGCAAGTTAATTTGACGATGTCCGAAGGAATCAGGAAAAAGCAAAGACGCTGGAAGTGGAATGGTGGCAGGACTGGACCTTAGGAACTGACGTGTTTCTATTTGGTTTCAGGTTATTTCTGGTCGCGCTCCGCTCTAAGTTGTTTGTTCGGCGGGGGTTAGTGGCTTGTTTCTAATGTTTCCATATTTTGATACAAGCTGTCTGGCTACTAAGCCTTTAGGATTAAGGAGGTAAGTTCTTTAGATACTTATTATAGAAAAGTAGAAACACTAGAAACAAAAAGAGAAGTGACATGTTTGCAAAGAGTTAGAGAGGAGACAAGTGGAAACGCTATGGAAACTTTCGAAAACGCTGCAACGGTCCGCCCTCGCCCCCGCCCAAAGAACGCGCGGCTTGAGCGAAGGCGGCAAGTCAGTAGGTGGAGCAACACCGTCAAGAAAGGCCACAAAGAGCAGTTCGTCTAAATACAAACGAGATGAAAACTTACATGTCACCAGAACAGGTTGCCGTCGATCTCGAAATGTCAGCATCTACGGTCAGGAGATGGTTCCGTACGGGCGTAATTAAGGGCGAACGGCTGGGACCACGCGTGATTCGAATCCCAGTTAGTGAAGTAGACCGATTGTTAAATCGCAAGGAGATGTAACGAAGTAGAAGCAGGAAGGATCACCGACCGGACACCATCCAGTCGGTGACACAGGACAACAAAACATGAAACGATCAGCAGATATTTATCAAAAAGCATTTGAGCGATATAAAGAACTAGGTTTCGATCCACTTCCGATCTGGAACATAGATGGACATCCGGCGAAGAATCCAACAGAAAAGAATTGGCCCGAGAAAGCAGCCAGCGGAACATACGTCGCTGCCGACTTCGCAAAGAATGTCAACATCGGCGTTCTTCTTGGTGGAACAAGACACCTGACAAACCTCGATCTGGATTCAACGGAAGCTGTCTCCGTAGGCAACGAAGTGATGGCGACCTTTATGGCAAAGATGGTAAAACCATGATTTACGGTCGTCCTGGCAAGCTTCGGTCGCATTACCTTTTTTCCTGCGAACAGTCTTTACCGGGGAGGAGGATTCAAGACCCCGTAGACACGCAGTGCATTCTCGAATACCGCTGTCTTAACAAGGATGGCCGTCGCGGGCACCAATCAGTCCTACCGCCGTCCTTAAAATTCAACGCCGATCAAGGGACAACGGAAGAGATCGCGTTCGAAGCTGATTCCGCGCCGGAGCCAATGACGGCTAAGTCGGCGCAACTCTATCGGATCTTCGAGAGGATTGGCGCGACGGCATTGCTAGCAAAACATTTCCCGACTTCCGGTCGGCATCAGACCACCCTTGCGCTGGCAGGTACATTTGCTTTCGCCGGGTTACCTGAAGCCGAAGCCGTCGAAGTCATCGAGATGGCGTACCGTCACTCGCGCGGGCATAGGGGCGAGAGCCTTGGCGTTCTTTCCGACGTCACATCC
>CAXSIG010000042.1:0-7128 GCA_964237255.1 uncultured Bryobacteraceae bacterium | reverse complement strand
ACGAAGCGCACTCAACCGATTCTGGCGCACACCTCTTTCGGTATCGCGCCCTGACGAAGATGTTCCCTCGGTCCGTCGTAGACCTCGTCCTAGAACTGCTCCACCTCGAAAAACCCCAGCAAACTTTCCATCTTACCGATGCGGGAAACGGAAAGCGGCTCGTCGAACTTTACGGAGCCGACATCCGATACTGTGCCGACGACTCCGCGTGGTATGTCTGGGATGGGGTTCGATGGCGAAAAGATGTCATTCAAACGATGCGTGAACTTGCCAAGGAGGTTGCATCTGAGATTCGGCACGAAGCTGGAAAGCTGAAGCCGCCGGTTTCAACTGGCAACGACAACGTAGACAAGGAAGCACTGACGAAACTCGAAGCGCGGAAACGGGAACTTTGGAAGTGGGCGGATGTGAGTGAGAACGCCGACCGTGTTTCGAAGACGATCTTGTCGGCGCAATCAGATCCGGACGTCTTATGTTCTCTCAATGATTTTGATCAACACCCGCAACTACTGAATTGTCCAAATTGTGTCGTCGATCTCTACACAGGTGAAGCGAAACCGCACGACCGTTCACTGATGCTCAGTAGCCTGTGTCCGACTGAATACTATCCCAAGGCTGAATCTCCCTTGCTGAACGAGAGTCTCGCCGCTATCACAAGGAATCATCCCGACTTGCTTCCGTTTCTGCAGGTTTTTATCGGATATTCGTGCCAAGGCAACAAATCTGAGGAGCGAATAGTCATTACGTACGGACCCGGTAATGGGGGAAAAGGTACCTGCGCGGATCTGTTGACAAATACGCTGGGTGGCGATTATGCGATGGGGATGCAAAGTAGTTCAATTCTGAAACAAACTCGCAGCGGTGGGGCGGCATCCAGTGACATCGCAAGGCTCAAAGGCAAGCGGGTCGTTATCGTCTCAGAATTTGAGCGAGGTGCGCATCTCGACGAGGCTTTCATGAAGCAGTCCTCGGGAAACGACTTGATCATCGCTAGATTCTTATGGGGACAGGACATAAGTTTTCGACCCACGCACCAAAACTTCTTTCAGACTAACTGGCCAATTGGTTTCGATTCTGCAGATCCGGGAAACGAACGGCGGTACCTGATTTTTCCTTTTGATAACAACCTGTCCACAGATCCATTACTAAAATTCGATAAGAACATCAAATTCGAAATGCGCGAACCAAAATGTCTCCAGGCTTTCCTGGCTTGGTGCGTAGCAGGCTGCGTCCTATGGAAAAAGAATGGTCTCCAGATTCCAGAGTCGGTGAAGCAAGCGACAGCCAAGATGTTCGGGCAGAACGACTTCCTAAGCCGTTTCTCAACGAAATGTGCGTCGTAGATCCCAAGGCAAAAGCGCCGCTTAAAGAACTCTCGAACGCCTACTTGCAGTGGTGTCAAGACCAGCATGAAGATCCGGCTCAGGGGCGAACGTTCAACAAAATGCTCGAAGAACGCAAGTTTGTACGTAAGCAGGTCCGCACCGGAATGGCGACCGGCAAGGTATGGATCGGGCTTCGACTAAAAACAGATCGAGAACTAGCGGCAGATATTGGCGAGAGCGAAGCGCCGGACAAGCTGGAGAACTCTTTGTTTTCGAGTATCGCAATCGTCCCGAAGAAGCTGTCTCCGTCACAGGAAATCTACCGGGATTTAAAGGCCGGTTGATGGCTGGGGCGGCAAATTAGCCACGACTCCGGCAGGTTCTGTGGGCTGCTTGCCGGACCTCTAGTTCCCAGCCGAAACGACGGCACTTCTTCGAATTTGGAATTGCGCGAGCAAAAAGTTGGTATTACGGGGAGAACTATGTGAGTCCAACGCGGACTTAAGACGCGCGGATTTCGGCGTGTGGCTTGAGCGCTCTTTCCCGAACACGATGTTTCCCAAAGCAAAGTGAGAGCTAACCGCTAAGCAATGAGTAATGTTGTCCTTTAAGTGCAGTCAAGACGCCGAGTGACGCTGATCCGCGCCCGTCGAAACGCCGGGGATTGCGACATGACACCTAGCTACGATTTGGGAAGGTATCTAAGGAATCGAGAACAGGGCGACTTGCTTTCTTACAAGGAACCCCTGTGTCGACATGCTCCCTGCTGTAAGTCCATTCCCGGCGATAAATGTACTCTAGAATGTCCCTCGATTCCGATTCACAACCGGGTGCGACAAAAAAACAACGAAGGATCGATTACGCGCTTCCCAATAACAGTGTCGGTGAATAAAAAAGAAATAACAGGATTTGACAACTTATGAAACGCTGGTAACGTACGTGTGGACACACACCTCCACCATACGAAACAAATGAACAATCCGACAATCGCTGCAAACACCAACAAGAGCTATGAGGTTATTAACATTCCTCCGAAGATAATCACAGATCTAAAACGTCTGGCAGAACTTACTGCCCTCAATGGAAGAGACTATAATGACATGCAAGAGTATGAATCAGGGGAGGCGGCAGCACTTCGGAGACAAATGGTCGAACTGTTCCTCCCGATAGTCAAGATGCTTGAAAGCGCAGGCGCGATTTCAGTATCAGTAAACAGCGGGATCGAGCACCAAGGTAGTACACCCCATCTCTGGTCCGTTACCTACCCAAGAGATTGGCGCATAGCGGACTCTGGCGACGACACAAGAATCCATTTCGAGTGTGATGTTGTGACGAAGTCAGGGTGGCGAGAACCTTTCGACACGAGATTCGAGCGCGAATGTCATGATGACGAAACTCCCGTTGAATCCTAGAACAAGCAGCCTTTATACCAAGAGCCTCATCCATCATTACCCGATTGCGAGGCGGCTGTGTTCTTTCTAAAAGACTGGAAGAGCGGCTTTTTCTGTCCGGTCTCCGGGGTCGACTCGTAAAGATCTTTCCAAGTAAAGCGCGGCTTATCCATTTTGACCGTCGATGACCGCCTTGGGACAACAGAATGGTGTCGCTTTCACCTGCATTTTGGACGAGTTCAAGCTTTTTCGGGCGATGCCTTTTTCTACACCCGGCAGAGTCATCCATCATGTCATCGTGCGAAAAATGTTGTTTCAGGTACGAATGTAAACAAAACCGCTCCCGTTGATCTCCCGTTTTGAAAGCTTTAGCTGAATGCCAAATGTTACGGGATCAGCCGCTATCTTTTGTGACGGACTTTTGAACAGCGGAGGCAAATTCCTCGGCGGAACGGTTGGATTGGAACAACGTCTACAATTAGTTGTCCGTCTGATCCCCATTGCGGGTAAAAGCGTCTCTGGAAGAAGTAGGAGTCAAACCGTTGTCCCGAGCCTCGTTCTGGATGAATAACGAAGTTCACTGCCGTCACAAAGCCATTCAGCACGAATACCAATAGGCTACCTGTTCCTCGTTGATGGTGTGGACCTCCTAAGGGGATCGCGGGTGAAGCGTTCCTGTCCACCTCTAATCCTGACCTGTTACAGGGTGTTCCAATGAGAGTCGAAGAGCGATAATCGTACTGAAAATTCTATACCAGCATGAGGTCTAGCAAATATGGAACACGCGCCGTCAAAGCACTTTTGGGTGAGCACTGGCGAATCGAAGGCTTGCTTGAGAGAGTTTGCGAAATTCGCGCACTGGTCCTGCATGTTGAAACAATTGTTTGGCCGACTCTACCGGCGCTTTTTACAGCGTCAAGCTGAACTCGGCGAGCGAGACCGTAGGACGCGTGAAGCTTGTGACCGGGTGGCGAATCGCGAAAAGTGGCAGTATCCGTGAGAAGGCGATACAAGAAAAGTAAGGAGCCATCCTCCGCGCTTGGCGTGGCGATCTGGAGCATGACGGCGGCTCTCCTGATGCTCGCCGCTTTCGCGTTAGTGCGGTAAGAGCTTGCAGATTTGCTGAGCGGGCTTTGTTCTGCTGAGCCGTCCTCCTATTAGTGTCCAACGTTCTCCAGGTATTAAGCCAAAAAAGCTATTGTGATGGCGTCCTCGTCCGATTGCCGCCGCTCCAGCGGAACACGCCTCTGCCAGGCCTGAGCTTCTTCCCGTCATCATAAAGAGTTTTCTTTTTACCTTTAAATGGTGATAAAGTTGACTACCCATGAATCTATTTCAGAGATCTTCCGTCGTGAGCCTCGTCCTGTTTTTGCTTCCCACAAGCGGCCTATTCGCCGAGATTCAAGCACCCGCCACCGATAGCGGGAACAAGTTAATGCTGCGAGAAGGGACCGATGTCCCGCTCACGTTTGCAGAAGATTTAAGTTCAAAGACGGCCGCAGAAGGTGACTCCGTTAATTTTCTCCTTGGCGAAGACCTGAAAGTCGGCGATAAAATCGTCGCGAGAGCAGGGAGCAAAGCAAACGGAGAGATCACGAATGCAAAAAAAGTCGGGGATGATGGGAAAAGTCGGAGAGCTTAACGTCAGGCTGAATTATCTGAAGGTGGGGGATTACAAAGTAAAACTTCGCGGCAGTAAGGGGAAGGAGGGCGAAGGAAAATTGGGAACAACCGTCGCGCTGACTGTTCTTTTTGGGCCGATCGGACTCATCAAACACGGAAAGAACATCGAAATTAAACAGGGTACTGCTTTGAAAGCCTACGTTTCAGATGACATTAGTCTTCCTCCGGCTAATTAGGGCAACTAATTACTTCGCTAACCAAGTGTGATATGCTTTTGCGGTGCCGAATGATAACGACAATCCGCCCAAGCAGCCCGAGCGACCCGCGCCTATGCCCATACGCGATCTTCCGAGGCAGCGTCCCGACAAAATCGAAAAAGAACTTCCTATAAATCCACGCTTGCTAGAAGATTCTGTTGATTGTTATGAGCCCGGCGAGGATTGATCCAGCGGCCAGTAAAGATTCCGCTATGCGTAACCATCGTGCCTTTGTTACTGATCTTTCAAGGGCGTGCTGATGCGAACTCAGCAAGGAAATTACGTGGTACCGCTTGAGGTCGGCGGGTCTTTCGAAAAGGATTTCGCAAAACCAATCCGATTCGCTTGGCATTAAGAAGGTGCGCGTGAACAGCCCACAAAGCGATGAAATGATAGCTAGCATGGTAAGCCCGATGGCGATTGCGATACCCCACTTTGTTGCAGTGCTTTCCTTGCCATTGAGCCCAACGGATATCAGTCCTATAAGCGCCGCGCAAAATCCAAGATACGCTCCGAGTTTGGCGTCTAGTTGCGAAAGTAGTTGGTGGGCGTCAGTGGCAACCAATTTCCCGAAGTCAAGGAGTTGCTCAACCACAGCTTCCGAGTATCCCGTAATCAGAGCTTCTTGTGCTGGAATGTCGATCAATTTTACTTTTGATGCCACGATTGAAAATCTCTCTTACAATGAAGTGGAGTAGAATCCGCTGCTGGCGCTAGCCGCGCCAGTGAACATAGAAACAAGCATTAGCTAGCTAGACTTTAAGTGTGGTGAGACACGCCTAAAACTTGCGAAAGCTTCGGTCTCTATAAGCTTATAGCAAGAGGCCTTATGTTCGCAAATGTCGCCCGATTGATCTAAATGACTTCTGGTGGTCAATGACCCACTCCGACGACCCTAGGGCCACCCTGGCCGCCGTCACTTGTTATCTGGACGAAAGCGCCACGGATGGGAACACGCCCACTGCGGTTGTTGGGGGCGTGCTGATGAATAGGGGTAGCTTCCTCGGGTTTGATGCGGCATGGAAACTCTTCCTCGGTAAATTTAATCTGTGGCCAGCGTTTCACATGAAGGATTTTGGCGCTCACGGACGGTTTGGGCATTTCACCCCAGCAGAAAGAGTCTCCATCTTCAAGGAAGCCGTGCTGCTGGTTAACAATTACAAAATATACAGCCTTGCCGCAACCCTTGAGCACTGCGAGTATCGAGAGGCTGTTCACCCAGTTGTGCGCGATGGAATGAGTACCTATGGAATGTGCTTTATCGCCGCCGTAGCGCTAAGCGAACACTTGGCTACACATAATCAATACACCAAAAAACTTCCATACGTATTGGACTCTGGTAATCCATATGCCCAGCATGTATTAAGTGCCCATGAAGGGATGGTCGAAGAACAGCAAAAGGGAAGCGGCTTAGTTCATATGGGAGGTTTGTCTTTTGTTAAGGACGAGGATTTAACCCCACTTCAAGCGGCCGATATCGTTTGCTGGGCCGTAAGGAGGAAGGCCACCGAAAAACCATTTAATAATGGATTTGAACCGCTGGAAGCGGCAATCAACCCATTAACGCACTCGCAAGCCAATTACCCAAAACACGCCATGAAGGCAGTTTCCGACGACCTACGCGGTATGGAGATACTTAAGCACCTATTTGAGGTAAAACAAAGTAGATGAAATGAAACTTCATCCTGAAATGATTGAAGGGCCAGAGGCATTCACTCGCTTCCGCGACGCCGTTAAAAAAGTGCTCACGGTTCCAAAGAGCGCTATGCCGCCTAGCCCTTTTGGAAGATCGGGGAAGAGGCGCAAGGATGATCCCAAAGCTACCGCTAAGCGGCAAGCATTTTAACCTTCTTCGTCTTTTCTGCCAAGACTTGCAAGTACGCCGCCAACCGCCGCTGCGGCGATAGCGCCGGTCATTTCCTGACTAATGCGATCCTCTAGCGATAGCATAACGACCAGCGGAACGAGAACCGTTAAACCCAAAAATTGAATAAAGCGCACTCCGTAGCCCCGATTAAGCCTATGACGGTTCCATAGGTCGCCCAATACACTCGCGACGGCGATCAAAATCATAGACCATTCGGCACCCTCTTTTACAGGCATTTTATCCCCACCTTAATTTTCCGCGTCCTTGCCGCTCGCTTTCTTTATTAGTTAACACTCGTTTCTACTTCTGGATTCTTGCCAGTGAGGTTATTCCAGGTGAGGCGTTTGCCAATGATTTGATCGCACGCCATCTTGAAGCGGTCAAAGTCGCTCAGCGGGTTTGAGTTCTCATCCTTGCGATTGTTATAGCGATAGGATTGCTCATCGAGGTAACGGAACAAGTGATAGGGTTCGACGCTCACGTAGGTACCGCTGATGCTCCGCTTGAGCAAGCTCCAGAAATTCTCCAGACCGTTGGTATGAACCTGCCCATCGACGTATTTGACGGCGTGATCTACAACTTGATGCGCGTAGTCGCCAGCCAAACAGTCATAGGAAAGCAGCGCGTCAGTATACAAAGCGGAACCGGCTTCAACGTGCTTGCGA
>CAXSIG010000041.1:0-16610 GCA_964237255.1 uncultured Bryobacteraceae bacterium | reverse complement strand
AAGCGCCGCTGTGGCGCGATGGACCGGACTAGCGACCGGCGCGTCACAGTAGATTGCAGCCTCAACTGTCGTTTTCAGCATTCGGGTGGTCTGGGTAGCGGGAGGCAGAAAGTCCAGTTCGCCCTGCGGATTCTCGGTGCCCGATGTCCGACCCGCGAAAATCTTGGGCTTCCGTGCGGTGCGCGGAGGAAACATTTCCGCCGTTTCCGGCAAGTTCCCCACAGGGGGCGTTTGATCTAGAAACAGTGTCGGCGTGCTTGCGGCGCTTGGAGTCTTTGATCGCGTGAGGTGCAAGGCCGGACGAGCCATCTCCGCAGTGGCCGCCGCCAACCGTTCCGCTCCCACAGCTTGCAACGCGCGCTCGGCATGTTCCGGTGGCGCTTCCACCGCGCTACCCATCAGCCTGCGTCCGCACCTGCGGCAGCGGTGGTCGTCGGCTGAGTTCACGGATTGGCAATAGTTGCAAGTCATCTCGCTAAGATCCTTATCTTCACTTGCACCGAATACAGTTTTCGCATGCAAAGCGTGGGTATGCTACGTTGGCCATTTGGAGCCTCTCGCGCCGGCACGACCTCTTCCTCTGAGTACCACAAACAGAAGTCGCTGTCACGGTTTTTTTTCTCACAGAAATTACGTCAAATACCTGTATTTATTGGGTTTCATCGGGTTCGCCGTCTGCCCGGCGTTTGCGCAGGAGCCAAAACGAACTCCCGCCGAAATTGAGGCCGCTAAGTCCTACGATGTCGGCGACCTTCCCAAGCCCGACTTCCGCACACGTCCCCCGCGTCCGGAGAAACCGAACCTGGGCGATTACAATATCACCGCCGATACTGAAACCAAAGAAGGCGACGCTTACCATTTTCGCGGGCACGCCGTGATCGAAGGCGCTGTGATGATCTTGAAGGCGGATGAGATCGATTACAACGAGGACACGGGCGACGCCGAAGCGCGCGGCCATGTCTACTTCCAGCACTACGAGCGCAACGAAATTCTCGTAGCCAGCCGCGCCCGCTACAACACGCAAACTGAAATGAGACGCTTCGATCAGCCGCGCGGCTATGCCAAGACGAAGATTCAATCGCATCCCGGCATGCTCACATCCGACAATCCGTGCTACTTCGAAGGTGAATGGGCGGAGCGGCAAGGTGAAAAATACATTCTTTACAATGGAATGATTACTGGCTGCGTTCTGCCGAATCCATGGTGGACGTTGACCGGCCCAAAGTTCGACATCATTCCGGACGAGCGCGCGCTTGCCTACAAAGCCGTGTTCCGTTTGCGCAAGGTGCCGCTATTTTACGCCCCTATCTTCCGCAAATCTCTCGAGAAAGAACCACGTCAGAGCGGCTTTTTAACACCGAACGTAGGGAACAGTTCACGGCGGGGCCTATTCTTCGGACTTGGCTACTTTTGGGCCATAAACCGGAGCTATGACGTAACCTACATCGTTCAGGACTTCACCGAACGCGGTTTCGCCCACCATGTCGACTTTCGCGGGAAGCCCACGCAGACTTCGGACTTCGACGTCATCTTCTACGGCGTGCAGGACCGAGGCTTGCAAAACGGCAACACCGTCCAGAAGCAAGGCGGGTTCAATATCTTTGCTACGGGCCACGCCGATTTAGGCAACGGTTTTATCGCACGTGGAAACATTGATTACCTCAGCTCACTTCTATTCCGTCAAAATTTTACCGAGACATTCAATGAAGCCGTGTTCTCGGAAACGCACTCCGTCGGTTACGTCACCAAACACGAAGACACGTTCAGCTTTAACGCTGTATTTTCCCGTGTTGAAAATTTCCAAGACAACCTGCCGAACGATTTCATTTTAATTCGCAAGCTTCCGGAATTTCAGTTTTCCAGCCGTGACCGTCAAGTTTTGGACGGCCCAGTTCCGCTCTGGGTCTCGTTCGCCTCGTCGGCCGGTTTGCTCTATCGGACCGAACCCGCCACCACCATCAGGTACGAAGACAAAAGTACTGCGGTCGAAGGTAAGTTGCAAACGGAACAGTTTTCACGCCGCGCCGATGTTGAGCCGCAAGTGATGACGGCCTTTCACTTTGGACAATTTCACCTGATTCCCAGCTTTATTCTTCACGAGACTTACTACAACCAGCAAATTCAGAATGGCTTAGTCGTGAATAACGCGCTGGTACGGAGCGCCAGGGAAATCGCAATCGATTTGGTCGCCCCCGCGATTGAGCGGGTCTTCAAGCGCAAGACTTGGTTGGGAGACGAACTAAAGCATGTAATCGAGCCGCGAGCCACTTACCGGTATGTCACAGGCGTCGGCGATTATGAACGAGTAATTCGCTTCGATCAAACGGACCTGCTCACCAATACAAACGAGGTGGATCTGTCCATTACCCAGCGACTCTACGCTAAGCGCGGCGATCATGTCGATGAAATTGCAACCCTCGAAGTGTCGCAGAAGCGCTATTTCGATCCGACGTTCGGCGGAGCCGTGCTTCCGGGACAACGGAATGTTCTCATGAGCACCGTCGACCTGACTGGCTACACCTTCATAACGGAACCCAGAAATTACTCGCCGGTTACCGTTCTTCTGAGAGCTTCCCCGCGATATGGGTTCGGCATTGACTGGCAGACCGACTACGATCCGCTTCGGAAATCGATCGTAAATAGCGGGCTGAATTTTAACTATCGCCACAACAAATACTTCTTCTCCGGCGGCAACAACCAAGTTCATAGCGTGCCGAAGCTTTCACCCAGTGCTAACCAGTTTCGCGGCGTAATCGGCTATGGAGATCCCAACCGGCGCGGCTGGAACACCGCCCTCTCGGAGATTTACGACTACAAAGAGAAGAAGTTTCAATACGCCACGGTTAATCTTAACTACAACACTGATTGCTGTGGTTTCAGCGTGCAATATCGCCGTCTGGCTTCCTTTGCGGGCGTGAACGACAACGTGTTCCGGTTATCGTTCTCTATCGCGAACGTCGGCTCGTTCGGCACGCTGAAGAAGCAGGAACGTCTTTTTTAAGCCGCTGTTTGTACTGTGACATAATCGGGTCACGCTTCCTTCGCGTATTTCCTTCATGAAGACAGCCTTCTTCCTACTTTTTCCGGCGGTCTCAATCCTCGCGCAAAAGACCCCAACTCCTACGGCGCCGGTAACCACAACGCCCGGTAGTACCACCACAACGCCCGGTTCCGTTAACAGAAATCCGACGACTACCAATACCAGCCCGTTCCCGAATACGACGCAAGGCGCTGAGGTAAATCGGCCGATTTACCTGTCCGGTAAAGTTGCGCTTGATGATGGAACCGCGCCGCCTCAGCTTGTCCGGATCGAAAAGCTGTGTGGCGCGTCCGTTCGCCCCCAAGGCTACAGCAATAGCAAAGGCCAATTCAGCTTCCAACTGGATAGCGACAGCTCAGTTTTCGCCGACGCGAGCGATTCGTCGTTCGGCGGATTTCCGGGGCAGCAGAGAAGTACGAATTCGGGCTCACTCGGCTCATTCGGAGGCGAAAAGAATCTTTCCGGATGTGAAATCCGGGCCGTGCTGCCGGGCTATCGTTCCGACTCGGTGAATCTTTCGATGCATCGTGCTTTCGATAACCCCAACGTTGGTACGATCATCCTGCACCGGATTGGCGGCGTCATCGGCACCACCATCAGCTACTCCAGTTTGAACGCTCCGAAAGATGCCCAGCGCGCATTCGAGAAGGGATCGGACGCTCTAAAGAAAGAGAAGCAGCCGGAAGCCGAAAAGCAATTCCGGAAAGCCGTGGAACTATATCCGAAGTACGCCACGGCATGGTATGAACTCGGCCGTATTGAGGAAGGTCGCGGCCAGTCGAAAGAAGCGGCTGAGAACTATCGCAAAGCTGTTGACGCGGACCCGAAGTACGTTTCGCCGCTCCTCACGCTGAGCAACATGGCCGCTCGGAATAGTGATTGGGCCCAAACGCTGGACCTCACCGACAAAGCTCTCCAACTAAATGGCGTTGAGTTCCCTCAGGCTTACTACTACAACGCTATCGCTAATCTCAATCTCAGGCACCTGGACGATGCGGAGAAGAGCGCGCGCGAAGCCATTAAGCTGGACGGCCGCGGAAATCTGCCGAAATCGGATCAGCTATTAGCCGCGATTCTCATGGAAAAGCAGGATTATCCAGGCGCGGCGAAATCCATGCGCGCCTACCTGGAAGCTCATCCGCAGGCCAAAGACGCCGTTCAGGTCCGCGCACAGTTGGCGGAGGTAGAGAAGGCTCTGGCGAGCAACGTGCATTAATCGATAGCGAGGTGTAAGACAATGCTTCGCTATTCTTTGATTTTTCTGTTGGTCGCAATGCTTGCCGCTGTATTCGGATTCGGAGTGACCGCTTTCGCCTTTGCAGCGATCGCTAAAGTTTTGTTCTTCGTGTTCCTCGTTGGTTTCCTAGTCATGATGGTCATGCAAATGACCCGCAGAGTGTAGTCCCTGTCTCGTCAAGACGCTACGATATAGCTGATGGATTTAGAGAAGGCGGGACGCACGATTCTCGTGGTGGACGACGAACCGGAGGTTCGAAAGCTGGTCGGCGCTATGCTCACCCGCGAAGGTTATAAGGTCTTGATTGCAGATTCTGGCGATCCTGCAATCAAGACTTTCACCAAACACGCCGCTCCTATTGACCTGTTGCTAACCGACGTCGTTTCTCCCGGAATGAGCGGCCCTATGCTCGCCGATCATTTGATTGAAATGCAGCCCAATCTCCGGGTGCTCTTCATGTCCGGTTACGACGATACTCAGGTCGTACAGAAATATGTTGTCGAACGAGGTTTTTCTTTGCTGACCAAGCCTTTTACGTTGGATCAGCTGCGCGATAAAGTCCGGCACTGCTTGCAGAACGTGGACGGGACAGCTTAACGTCTGCGTGCAAGCAGGTATAGCGTGATCGGCTTTACCCCTTCTTCCTTCACCTCGAAATTCGCTTTTTGTAACTGCTCCGCCCACCACGTTGACCGACGGCCGCCCATATGGCTAAGAAGCGGGCCAAAAGCGAACTGACCCCACATTTCTTTTCCGACAAGTATCAATAGAAAATCTCCGCCCGGTTTTACCACTCGAGCGGCCTCAGTTAAACTTCGGCCAATTCCCTCGCGATTCAAGTGATCGACTGCATACGCGCTCACGATCGCATCGAAGCTAGCCGCTTCGAAAGGAAGCACACGCATATCGGCCTTTTGAATCGAGGCCCGTTCCGCAACACCCGCTTTCCGTAAATTGACAAGTAACTTCTCTTCGGGAGTTTCAGAGTGCCCAAAATGCTGATCGAAGGAGTCTCCGAAAAGGTCGAGTGCAACTAAGGTCGCTTGAGGACGGGCCCTTAACACCATGATTGAAGATCGACCCGTACCCGCTCCTAAGTCCAGGACGCGTCCCGCACCGGCCGAGAAGAAGTTTTCCGTTGGCAAAGCGGGAACGCCATCGACGTCGATAACGAAATGCGTGACCGTCAACGCCGCAGCGGACCACATAACCACGACAACAAAAAATACGCGCGTCCACAAAGCCCATCGAAACTTCCATGCCAGAAACGAAAGCGCTAACGCGGGGATGAGGAAGACAACTTGGCCCCAACTTAGCCACCAAGGATAACCGAAATCGAAAGTCACGAAGTCGCCGCTTTCTTCACAATCAGGTCGATTTGACGCTCTCCGGCTTCAATTCGGAATTGAATTTCATCTTCGAAGATATGTCCGCGATACACCATGCGGAAGTCTTCCCCTTCGTCCTTGACAACCACAAAAAAGAAAAAGTCCTGGCCTTCTAAAGCGCCATCCTGCAGAGAAAGCGTGCCGAACTGATTCGTAAGTGTTCCGCTAACGACACCCGCCTTGATCTTCATTACCAGCGTGTTTTGAACTTTCCCGCCGGAAACCTCCGCCTCGCCTTTATAGGTTCCCGAGTAATCGGCTGCTAATAGCATTGCCGCTGTTGTAAAAAGTAGAAGAACGGTTCGCATACAGTATCAGCGATCTTATCAGCCGCAACTCATCTGTGAACAACTTGTAAAAATCGCGGAGAAAATTTCACATCCGGTACTGTGCGTTTTCCGTAGATGAGGGTATCTAATGGTGAACGACTCCCTGGTGAGTCTTCCAAAACTATGAAGAGTTCCTTGTTTGCAACTTTGTTCATTCTCTCCGCCGTGACTGTTCCAGCGGCCAATCAGTATCTACAACACAACTTAGTCGCCGATCTTGCCGGCGCGGGAGCGGATCATGTCGATGCAAACTTAGTCGACCCCTGGGGAATCTGCACCTCGGCTACTAGTCCCTTCTGGATTTCGGACGCGGGCACGGGGCTGTCCACGCTTTACACCAGCTACGGTGTTCCTAATGCCACCACAAAACCAGCCGTACCAGCGACCGGTGCCGCAGTCGCTGGAGGACGCCCGACCGGGTGCGTCAACAACGCGACCGCCGCCACTTTCCTGGTACCTGGCGCCACCGGATCTGCCGCAACGTTCCTCTTTGTGACGGAGAATGGCTCCATTTCCGGCTGGAGTTCCGCAGTAAATGCGGCACAGGCCATCGTGATGGTCGATAATTCCGCGAAGGGTGCAGTCTATAAGGGACTCGCTATTGCGACGCCCACAGGCGGCACGCCCCGAATTTATGCGGCGAATTTCAACTCTGGAGCGATCGATGTGTATGACTCCACTTGGCAAGCGGTGTCTCTCCCGAACTCATTTTCCGACCCTGCGGTTCCAGCCGGTTTCGCGCCCTTCAACATCCAGGCGCTCGGCGGCAAGCTCTATGTCGCCTACGCAAAGCAAAACGCCACCAAACGTGCCGACGTCGCCGGCGCGGGTAACGGGTATGTGTCCGTGTTTGATCTGAACGGCGCGTTACTCACTCACCTGATTTCCGCTGGCAATCTGAATTCGCCCTGGGGATTGGCGCTCGCTCCAGCCGGCTTTGGCGACTTTGCAAATAACCTGCTGGTGGGCAACTTTGGCGATGGCACGATCAATGCGTACAATCCAACCACGGGAGCCTTTGTCGCAACTTTGCAGGATGCAAAAGGCGCCAACATTGCCATTAGTGGTCTCTGGGGTCTCCGCGCCGGCAATGGTGGCAACGGGGGCGATGTAAATGCGATTTACTTCGCGGCCGGAACCGGCGGCGAACAGCACGGGCTTTTCGGCAGTCTGCAAGCAGCCCCATCGGTTGCCGCAAATGCGGTCGCCAATGCTGCCAGCTATGTGACGACGATATCTCCAGGCGGCTTCGTCGCCATCACGGGAACAAATCTTGCTGCGACGCTCCGGACTTGGACCACTACGGACTTTGTGGGAGGCAAGTTGCCGACCAGCATTGACGGCGTAAGCGCGACAGTGAATGGCAAGCCCGCGTATATATACTACGTAAGCCCATCGCAGATCGATCTGATTCCCGCAGCGGATACCACCCAAGGCGCCGTACAAGTCGTTGTCTCCAACAACGGCCTGGCCAGCGCAACAACCACCGCCACTATGGCTACCTACGCGCCGGGCTTTTTCCTCGCGAAGAACAGTTACATAGCCGCTACCCACGCCGACGGCACGCTGATTGGTCCCACCACGCTGTTCCCAAATAACAGCACCCCAGCAAAGGCGGGCGAAACGATCTCCCTTTACGCGACCGGCTTGGGAGCCGCAACCCCAACCCAAGAGGGCATCCTGGTTACCGCTCCCGTTCCCACGGCCGTTCAACCCACTGTTACTGTCAATGGCGCCGCCGCGACGGTGACTTACTCAGGTCTGAGTTCCGCTGGTCTTAACCAGGTCAACATCGTAGTTCCCGCCGGTACACCCGCTGGCGATCAGGCGGTAGTCCTGACCATCGGTGGCGTGAAATCGCAGAGCGGTGCAATCATCAGCGTTGGACCCTAAGCCGGAACCCTTCGCAACATCGCGGTAGAGAAGAGAAGGTCGTTTTTTGGCCGCAACACTTGGCTCTGAGTCGTGTTTCTTCTTGAAACCGTTTCATCCGGGGAGCATATTCGTTGAATCGCGCCTTCTCTTCATCTCTCATTACGTTCGCTCTCGCCCTAGGCGTTGGTGGACCCGCAAGATCCCAGCAATCGTCTGTTTCCGGGGCGAATTGCTTGTTCACGTCTAACCCGGACGAATTCAAGCTAAGGGAACTTCGTGTCCGGCGAGACCTTGTCACTCGGGTCCGGACGTTGGACGCGCTCCCTCGAGCCGCGGCTTCCGCCGCGTTAGTGAGTCCGCAAAGCATTCCGCAGCGGAACTTTATCGACAACATCGTCTTTACGAAGCTTGCCGCCGCCAAGGTGCAATCCGCGGCATTGTCTACGGATGAAGAATTTCTCCGCCGCGTGACTCTGGATCTCACGGGGCGGATACCGTCGTCCAATGACATTCGAGCTTTTACGTCCGACGCGACTCCGAACAAGCGCGATGTCGCGATTGAACAGCTATTAAACGCTCCCGAATACGTCGATAAGTGGACGATGTGGATGGGCGATTTGATGGGCAACGTCGGGAGCGCATCGAATGTTCAGCCGGGGAATGGCGGACGCGATTCGTTTTATAACTACATGCGGACGGCGATCGGCACAAACGAGAGCTTTCGCGACGTCGCCTACGAGATAGTGACGGCTGCTGGGGATACCAGTGATCCGGCGGCTGGCGGTCCGGCGAACTACATTTATCACCAGCAAACCCCGATGGGTCCGGTACAGGATTCCTACGACACCACACTCGCGAAGACTGCCAGCACCTTTATGGGAGTCACGTACTACGATTGCCTGTTGTGCCATAACGGCCGCGGCCACCTGGATGGAATCAGCTTATGGGGTGCGACGGTGACGCGCGTAGATGCCCAGGGTATGGCGGCATTTTTCTCCCGTCTGAACTTCAACATGCCTCGTACCAGCAATGACATCAAGGATGGCATGTATAACAGCTGGCGGGTTTTGGATCGTACGACCGGCAGCTACGATCTCAACACCACGTATGGCAATCGGCCGAATCGCGTGGCGATCGGCGCGGTGAAAACGCTGACCCCGATGTATCGCGACGGATCCCTGCCTGCGGCGGGACAGGCGTGGCGCGATGTGTTCGCGCGCAAGATGCAGGCCGACCCCATGTTCGCCCGGAACTTTGCGAACCGGTTGTTCAAAGCATTTTTCAATCTTGGATTGGTAGATCCGGTGGACAACATGGACCCGGCCCGGTTGGACCCGAAGAACCCTCCGCCGGCGCCTTGGGATCTGCAAGCGGCGAATCCGGAGTTGCTGGAGGCTCTCGCTCAACAAGCGGTACGGGTGGACTTCCAACTGAAAGACTTCATGCGGCTTCTGGTCCAATCGTCCGCTTATCAACTGAGTTCGCGGTATGACGGAACTTGGAACATCGATTCCATTCCGCTTTTCGCTCGCCACTACCCACGGAGATTGGACGCGGAAGAAATCCACGATGCGATCGTAAAGGCCACCGCGGTCCCGAATAACATTAACGTGAATGGACCTTCGGCTCCGCTTATCTCATGGTCGATGCAGTATCCCGATACGAATGTAAATGCCGGGGCTGGGCAAAACTTGTTGACCGCGTTCCTTCGCGGGAATCGAGACGCGGCACAGCGCAGTTCGGCTGGCAGCATTCTACAGCGGCTTACCACCATGAACGATTCATTCGTCACGAACCGGACAAAGGTGACCGCGTCGCCGGCACTGCAATCCGTTTCGAAGATGACCGATAACACGGCTGCCGTAAATGAACTGTTCTTGACATTCGTTTCGAGAAGCCCAAGCGCGGATGAGCTGAAGCAGTCCGTTGCCTACCTGGCAGCTACCGCCAACGCCACTGCCCGCAACAGCGCAATCGAAGATCTTGCTTGGGCTCTGGTAAACAAAATCGATTTTCTGTATTCCTACTAGGAGGCTACCGACATGAAAGATAAGTTTGGATTTGACGCGTCTCAACAGCCGGGCAGCTTCTTTTGGAAGCGTCCGACGCTCGGCCGCCGTAAATTTTTCCGGCATGTAGCGAGTGCCGTGGGCGGGTATTATCTAATGCCTGCTAAGCCGTGGGAGGCGGTAGCAAGCGCTGCCGTGACGCCCATTAATAAGGCTTCCAAGGTTATATTTATCTTGATGGGCGGTGCTCCCAGTCACACCGATACCTTCGATCTGAAGGTCGGGCCCTGGACTCCCGCGAGCTTCAATCCCACCCAGTATGGAGACATTCTGTTTCCGCAGGGACTGTTGCCCAATCTGGCAAACCAAATCGATTCGATTGCCTTGGTTCGTTCTACGCGATCCTGGGCTGCGGTCCATGGGCTTTCCCAAACTTGGTGGCAGATTGGTCGCAATCCTACACAGGCGCTTTCAAAGATCGCGCCGCACATCGGCTCCGTGGTCGCGATCGAGAAGCGTTCGCAAGATTCGGACAGGACGCTCCCAGCTTTTGTTTCCTTGAATACGGGAGCTGGGCCGGGCACCGGCTATCTTCCGGCTCAGAACGCTCCGTTCTACATCAGTCCGAATGGAGGAGGGTTGCCGAATGCTACTCATCCCGATGGACAGCCTCGCTTCCTGGCCCGCTACAAGCTGCACCTGGGCCTGGATTCCGACGTTCTGAACAACTCGCCTTACGGATCGGTGACGGATGAAATGTCCGCCTTCGATGCTGATGCTCAAAATCTGATGTACAACGCGGATGTGTCGAAAATCTTCACGTTTGCGCAGGATGAGCGGAACCGGTACGGAAATACCAGCTTCGGCAATGCTTGCATCACCGCCCGCAATTTGTTGGCGGCGAACAAAGGCACGCACTTTGTCCAGATTACGATCGGCGGATGGGACATGCACCAGAACATTTACGCGCCAAACGCGCTGCCCACCTTGGGCAAGCAATTCGATGCCGGGCTCGGTACGTTGATCGCGGATATGAAGGCGGCGGGCACGCTGAATGATACGCTGATCGTCGCCATGGGGGAATTTGGGCGTACCATTGGTGCGCCGAACCAAGCGTCCGGTCGCGATCATTTTCTCCAGCAGACCGTTCTGTTCGCCGGCGCTGGAATCCAGGGGAAGCGGTCTATAGGACAGTCGGATGCTCAGGGTTCCGCGACGATCGATCCAGGGTGGTCGCGTAATCGTGATGTACGTCCGGAAGACGTGGAAGCTACTATTTATTCCGCGCTTGGAATCGATTGGACGACCGTGCGCCGCGACGATCCGACGGGGCGCGGTTTCGATTACGTGCCGTTTGCTTCGGACCAGGATCTGTACGGGCCGATCAACGAACTCTGGGGCTGACCGGGTAAACTGGTTTAGTCCAGTGCGAGCGTGGCGAAATTGGCAGACGCACCAGCCTTAGGAGCTGGCCTCCGTAAGGGGATGGGGGTTCAAGTCCCTCCGCTCGCACCAAAGATTTAGCCGATGACCATTGAAGAGCGGTTCGACTGTCTATTCGCGTCTATCGAGTCTCACAACCAGTAGCTTGGTATGATCGCGGAATTGCAAGCGCAAAATGAACGAGGAATTGCCGAGCTACGCGCGAACATGAAAGAAGGTTTTGAACGGACGGAGAGAAGCATTGACCGCCTCGAAAAATATGTGGATCGGCTTGCGCTGGCAATGACGGGGCTGGTTGAGCATGTTTCCGCCCATGCTAAGCGGCTAGATAAGTTAGAAGCCTGATTACAGAGGATTGTCGCTTAGAAGCTTTTTCGGGAGCGGTGGACATGAATACTCCAACCGCCGTCCCGTAATGCCGGTTGAGGTCCAGTTGATGCGGAGTATAGTCTGCGTTTCGGAGCCATGATCTCCACAGTGCCAATCCTCAATAGCAAATGGACCTGAAGCTGTTCGTAACGCATCCCATTCCGACTCTTGAAGAAGTAGGGCGACCTTGGGATTGTCAGCTGTATCAAAAACATGAAGCTTCGGATTCTGCTTAGATGTGCCGATCACCATCCCTTGGCGCTTGCCACAAGGAAGCGTGTTGGTCTGGAGAAAAAATTCCGTCTGCTGTCCATCGTGGTCATAATCGGCCAGTTCCATAACTCGTACCACCGGGCGCTTAGCAACACTGCTCGTGAAGTCATCCTTTTCTGAAGCCTCGAAGTCTTTGTCGTAGTCGGGCTCCCAACGTCGAACGACGGCAAGGCCGCCACTCCCGGGCGAGGAATCTTTGAAATGGGGAGTTAGATCCAGCCGATCAATCTCAATGGAACCGCGGCTGCGGGTAAGAGCTAATTCCCCCGATTCGCCATAGGCAAAGCCTATACACGGACAGGTGAGAGACAGTTCGTTCGGTTCGCATAACGGAGCGGGACGGGAACTCCATCGCAGTTGCCATTTCTCAGGAACGCCGTTGACGGCGATGCGAATCTCCTCCCGCACTAAGGGAGTGGGATACTCGACCGCGTGTGGTTGGTTCGGCTCCTGCGCAAACGCCAAACAGGCAGCCGCAAGCAGGATTCTAAGGCACACGGTGGAACAGAATTGCGGTACTGTCATAATCCCCTCGAAGCCGGACGGTGTAGCCCTGCTCCATCAAATAGGCGCCGCTGTAGTCTTGCGTTTGTCCTCCATTCCAAGCTGAAGCGCGATAGACGGCGCGGGGGTCGAGCCCCTGCAATCGAATCGCAGGGGCCGGCAGCGAGTACTGCTGCGAATGAAGGAACGCAAACAGGACCGCTTCGGATCGTTCGGCTGAAACATAATTGTTGGCCGTTAGTTCTCCAGCCCGCGGGGACAGCAAGCGGTAGAGATCGCCTTCTTGCACCGTGCGCCTAATCGACTTGTAGAAAGCAATCAGGCGTGTCGCAAGTTCCGTATCCGCATCGCTCATTTTGTTCAAGTTCGCGCCGATCCCAAGCGCCCCTTGCATCGCAACCAGAAACCGGAACGTTAGCGGTGCGCTACGGCCGTTCATGTTCGGAACGTCAGTCACCCAGGCCGACATGATTTTCGGCGCGTAAGCTTGCGTGAAGCCCTCCTGGATGCGAAGACGGTCGAAAGCTTCCGTGTTATCCGAAGGCCAGACTTCGTCGACGCGACTGAGTATCCCCAAATCAACGCGTCCGCCACCACCGGAGCAGGACTCGATTTCCAGGTTCGGATGCTTAGCGCGCAATCGGTCAATGATGTCGTACAGGTTGCGAACATAGTCCCGCCAGACCTCTTTCGGTGTGCCCTCGCCTTCCCAGCCGGGTTCGGCGAACGGGCGATTCATGTCCCACTTGAAGTAGCGAATCGGGTATCGCGTCGCGAGGTCGTCGAGAACACCAAAGACGTACTCTTTCACATCGTTCCGTGCAAGATTCAGCACCAATTGGTTTCGGAGTTCGCTGCGAGGGCGATCGCCGAAGTGCATAGCCCAGTCGGGATGAGCGCGATAGAGGTCGCTATCGGGATTCACCATTTCCGGTTCCACCCAAAGACCGAACTCCATCCCGAGCGACTTCACGTGTTCGATAAGAGGCGTCAGTCCGTTAGGGAATTTTTGTGGGTTAACGGTCCAGTCCCCAAGTCCCGCGTGGTCGTTGTTTCGTTTACCGAACCAGCCGTCGTCCATCACGAACATCTCGGCGCCTAGCTTAGCGGCGCGTGCCGAGAGCGCGCGCTGACCCGGTTCGTCGACGCTGAAGGTAGTCGCTTCCCACGAGTTGTAAAGCACAGGCCGCAACCGGGATTGCAAGCCGCCCGGGAGAATGTCTTTGCGTTCGAAGCGGTGGAGAATGCGAGACGCTTCGCCAAAACCGCGGTCCGTGTATCCGGCGTAGAACGGGGGCGCTTCGAGCGATGCACCGGGTGCAACCTTCGCGGCGAAATCGAAGGTGTTCAGGCCTCCGGTTACGCGTACCTGATTGTATGCGGTCTGCTCGATAGCTAGCCGCCAGTTCCCGCTCCAGCCAAGTGCGCCGAACCAAACGCGGCCGCTCTCTTCTGCGGTGTCGCCGGGGTCCAGCTCAAACCACGGATTCGCGTTGTGACTGGTGTGGCCCTTGCGGCTCTCCAGTACCTTCGTGCCAGTGTGAATAGGTTCGCGCGTGAGTTGCGTTTCAGCGGCCCAACGTCCCGTTAGATAGCTAAGCCGGTAGCCGTCTCCATGGGGTACGTGCCACACGCCGGATTGAAAGCTTTCAATATCGAGCGCCGCTACGGTCTGATTGCGTAGTACGGCAGTTTTGCAGATAACATCTTCGGCTGGGTAGATCCGATAAATCAGGTCGACGAAGATCGCGTCTTTGACGTCCTTCAATGTGACAGTTACAGAATCGGCGTTCAGCTTGTGCGAAGCATAATGCAAGACCAGATCGCGATTGCCACCGCCGCGGGTGAGCTTTAGGCACGGTTCCAAATAACGAGTGCCGCCCCAGCCGGGATACTCTTCATCGATCCACGACTGCGCCGGATCGAAGGACGACACTTCCCGTCCGGCATTCGCTGCGGAAATGTCATCCGAACGCCAGAGCAGCCCGCCCCAATACACGTTCTGCAACTCACCGCGACTGTTTACACCCATGGCGTAGGTGGTGTGGGCAGTGCGAAGAACGAAGAGCTGCTTCGCGGAGTTATATTCGATCGCCGATTGGGCCAGTAGCGGAACCGCGGACGCAGCTAACAGTAGAGCGAGAGGACGCACGCCGCTATTCTCACACTTTGAATTTTTTTATATAGTCCGGGCGCAATTCGCTGCCCATGCCCGGCGTTTCCGGCGCAAGCACCGCGCCATCCACCATGCGAAGCTTTTCTAACGACGATCCTTCGCCCTTCAGGCTGCCCGTCTCCATATAGATAGCGTTCGGCATGGCAAGCAGCATGTGAAGATTTGTCGGACCTCCGCCATGACTCGCCAACTCAAGTCCTGCCGCGTCTGCGATCGCGCCGATCTCCAACCATTCGGTCAATCCACCCGCGCGCCGATTGTCCGGCTGAATTACATCGACACCATGCCGGGCAATCAGGTCCATGCAAGCGAACTTGGTGTATTCATTTTCGCCGCCCGCGATCCGGATTTCGAGTTCCTCCGCGATCTTTGCATAACCGACGTGATCGTACGGGACCACAGGCTCTTCATACCAGAAGCAGCCCATTTCCTGATACACCTTGCCGCGGCGTATGGCTTCATTGACGTTGAACTTCTGATTAGCGTCCACCATCACAGGCCGGTCTTTACCTGCAATCTGGCGCGTAGCCTCAATCCTGCGGACATCGTCGGCCAAAGAGTAGCGGCCCACCTTGATCTTGACCGCGTGAAAGCCTTCTTCGAACGCGCCAGTCACCTGCTTTTTGAGTTGCGAGAGATCGTCGTCATTCTCGTAGTACCAGCCGCACATGTTGTACACCGGCATGCGTTCCGCATACGCGCCGATCATCTTATAGACAGGCAATCCCGCGGCCTTGCCGATGATGTCCCAGACGGCTATGTCTGCCGCGGCGATGGCAAACTGTGTGATGCCTTGCACGCCGGCATATTCCAGAGCGGCCCAAAGGTCCGCGCGTAGACGCTTCGGGTAGGAAGGATCTTTACCCATGAGCACGGGTTTGACTTCATTCTGAAGAATGGCGTCCAGCGCGCGGGGGCCGCCTGCGATAGCTCCGAAAGAACTGTACCCCCAACCCGTGATTCCGGCATCCGTCTGAATACGGAGCACCACACCACCACCTTCCGTGCCGAATTCGTGGATGGCGTCGAAATACTTTCGGCCGGGCGGCATACGAAGAACATCGGTGGTAACACCGGTGATCTTGATCTGCTTGCGAAGCGGCTCGGCAAAAGTCGGTTCGGCGGTCGCAACGGCGGAGAGAGCGCCCAGTTTGAGTAGAGATCGACGGTTCATAATTTACCTGTTAAGGGACGATGTGTATTTTAAATTCCCGCACGAATTTTGCTCCACTCACGATCCGCAGTGTGAACGGGCAGTCCTCGTGCAACTTAACGCCAAGCACGCCCGGTCGCCGAGCGAGAGTTCGTGTAATTTTGTTTTCGCAATCAGATTGCTTACGATAAATGTCTCGAAAAGGTGATTGGGCACTGCTTGCGTAATCGATACTATCAAGGGCCGCCGTCGGATCACTTTGATGGTTCGCGGTTTTTCAACCCTGGCCAGCCAAATTCGGACAAGACTCTGGCTCAGGTCCTCCGTTGGCGCCTATTCGGACGTCGATCGCCCTGGCCGAAGGTTGTTCCGGCTATCTCCGGGCTGAAGCCTGTGGAGCGAGTAGCCGGGCTTCGGGTCACGGCGATCGGACATGCTTCCCTGTTGATTCAGGTAGCGAACGTGAATCTACTGGTCGATCCCGTCTGGTCCGCAGTCGCTAGCCCATTTCGTTGGGTGGGTCCCCGTCGCCACAATCCACCTTCGGTCGCCTTCGAAGACTTGCCGCCGATCGATGCGGTTCTGGTTAGCCACAACCATTACGACCATCTGGATAGCGACACGATTCTGCGGTTATGCGACTCATATAAGCCGCGCATTTTGACCCCGCTCGGTAACGATCGCGTCATTCAGGCGCGCGTCCCCTTCGCTGACGTTGCGCGTAGTCTTGCCCATCACGGCAACCAACTCGGTTTCGTAATCGAAATTCTTGCCCGGCTCTTTCGACACGGCGATCGTGCCGCCGTGATTGTTC
>CAXSIG010000040.1:14470-16734 GCA_964237255.1 uncultured Bryobacteraceae bacterium | reverse complement strand
GAAAAACATAACGCCGTTGGTCCACGGCTATTGCTGGCGGGACTGGTCGATGCCGGCGGCCTCAAAGCTTTCGGTCATGTAACGGCCGAAACGCCGGAGGAGGGCCGCGCGGTAGTGAATCGGTACCATGTCGCCGGATTCCAGCAGATGAAACTGTATACGTTCCTGACGCCAGAGGTGATTCGGGCCATCACGGCTGAGGCGCATCGCTTGGGTATGACCGTCACAGGTCACGTGCCGCAGGTCTTCAATGCCTATGAAGGTGTCGAAGCCGGAATGAACCAGATCAATCATCTGAACTACGTCTCGACAATTATGCGGGCGTCGGATAGTCCACGTGGAGAGCCGGTCGATGTAAATTCGGAACTGGCGCGGAAGGCCATCCGTTTTCTTCTGGAACACCACGTGGTTGTTGATCCGACTGCAGGCTGGGGCGAGATGGCAAGCCACTCGAAAGAAGTAAGTGTCGATTCCTTCGAGCCCGGTATCGGTAAGGCGCCCTTTGTTCTCGATGTTAAATTTCGCGGAATGGGCAGTAACACCAACGCTCAGCAGATGAACCAACGATCCGCAGCCACATTGGCTGTAATCGGCGCGTTGCACAAGGCTGGTGTCACGATCGTTCCCGGCAGCGACACCGGCTTGGTAGGCTACGGACTCCTCCGAGAACTTGAGTTGTATGTGAGAGCCGGGATGACGCCGCTTGAGGCAATACAATCCGGAACCATAGTCTCCGCGCGGGCAATGAATCTGGACAAGGACACCGGCACAATCGAAGTCGGCAAGCGCGCAGACTTGATCCTGGTGGACGGAAATCCTCTCGTCGACTTCAGCGACATTCGCAAGGTTTCGCAAGTGGTGACCAACGGTCGGCTATTCGATTCGGCAAAGCTGCGCGAGAGCGTTGGCTTCCGGCGTTAGCGATTCTGCTACACTTCCCGAAAACCTATGCGCGTACTTCTGCCGCTGTTGGCGATCGCGTTCTCCGCTCTGGCCGCCCCTAAGGCGGAGATACTTTGGGACCAATACGGTGTCCCTCACATCTTTGCCGCCGATCGCGAGTCGATGTTTTATGCCAACGGCTGGGCGCAATGCCAGGCACAAGCCAACCTGTTATTGCACCTCTATGGGGAATCGCGCGGACGCGGCGCGGAGTACTGGGGCGCCGACGGGTTGGCGCTCGATCGGTGGGTGCAAACAAACGGAGTTCCCGAGCGGGCGAGAGACTGGTATGCATCGCAAGACCCGACGTTTCGAAAGTACATCGACGCATTTGCGCGCAGGATAAACGATTATGCGAAGGCGCATCCCGAAAGCATTGCGCCGGACGCCCGTATCGTGCTGCCTGTCGATGGAATCGATGTCATCGGCCACAGTTTGCGGGCGGTTCACTACATGTACATGGGTTCCATGCAGCGGATGCGCAATGAGGTGAACGCCGCCTTGCGGAACAGCAACGTCGCGTATGTTCCGACTCCCGCGGAACAAGAATTAGCCGGCGAGTCGAATACGTGGTCCATCGGGCCGCCGCATTCCGCAAGCGGCAACTCCCTGTTAATCATCAATCCGCATCTGGCATGGGGCCATACGTTTTACCGCTATATGGCGATGCACTTGGTCGGCCCCGGATACGACCTCTACGGCGCGCCGCAGATCGGCTTTCCCACCCCTGTGGTCGGCTTCAACCGCCATGCCGGGTGGGGCCGTACCGTCAATCCGATCGACACTGTCGATTTTTATAAGCTCACGGTCAACGGCGACCAATATGAGTTCGATGGCAAATGGAAACCGTTTGAGCACTCATCTAAGGTCATCAAAATCAAACAGCCGGATGGCGGCTTCAAGGAAGAGACACTTCAGATTCGACGCAGCATACAAGGACCGGTCGTTTTCGATGAGCGGGGTATGACCGTGGCGATGCGCGTCGCTGGAATTGACCGTCCTAAGATGCTGGAGCAGTGGTTTCGTATGGGTGAAGCGCAGAATCTCAACCAGTTTCGAAATGCCCTGAGAATGATGTCGGTCCCGATGTGGAACCAGAGCTACGCCGACGATCAAGGCCACAGCATGATCGTGTTCAATGGAACCGTTCCGAAGCGCAAGGTGGGCGACTACGCCTATTGGTCGAAAGTGATTGCGGGAAACACTTCGGAAACCATGTGGGACAGCTATTTGACACTCGATGAACTGCCTACGTCGCTTGATCCGCCCAGCGGTTGGAGCGCCGGCCGCGGCAACCGTGCCCGGCGGGACGACGCTGGACG
>CAXSIG010000040.1:5782-14460 GCA_964237255.1 uncultured Bryobacteraceae bacterium | reverse complement strand
GATGACGATGCCCCATCTCGACCGGACGAAGTATCCGGCGTACATTTCGCCCGAAGGCGATAACTTGCCGGAGATGAGAACGCTGCGATCGCTGCGCATGATTACCGAACAACCGAAGATCACCTACGATCAGCTTTTCGCCGACAAGCACTCCACGCGCATGGAGCTTGCCGACAAGGTGCTGCCGGACCTATTGAAAACGGCGAATCCCAATTCGGAAGCTGTGAAGTTGTTGGCTCAGTGGGACCACATGACGGAAGTGGATAGCCGCGGAGCCGTCCTCTTCCAGATGTTTGCAGACTCCTACTTTCGAGGCGTGGGCGGAATCGCGAACAAAATGCGTGTCAAGTATGACAGCGCGCGTCCTCTGGAAACGGGCTTCGGCCTTGCCGATCCTGCGGAAGCCGTCAAGGCGCTAGAGGCGACTGCGGAACAGGTGAAGAAGACTTACGGTTCTATCGATGTGAAGTGGGGCGACGTTTACCGCTTCGGAAGCGGAACCGGCGATACGCCGGGTAATGGCGGCGCGGGAAACTCCGGCATTTTCCGAACAATCACTTATTCTCGCCAGGTCGGCAACCGGTTTTACGCGGCGCATGGCGATACTTTCTACTGCGCGATCGAGTTCGCGAAGAAGTTCCAGAAGGCGCAATGCTCCACCAGCTACGGGAATTCAAGCCAGCCGGGCTCGCCGCATCTGGTAGATCAATTACCGTTGATGACGGCCAAAAAGTTGATTCCTGTGTGGCGCGACCGCAAGCAAGTAGAAGCTCACCTGGAAAAACGCGAAACGTTCTGACCGGCCCACATCGCAACTTCGGTAGCTTTTCGAGCATCTTATACGGAGAGTGATCAATGCACTGAGAAAGCGAAGGAGAAGTTCTTGACCGCTACCGCCAAGGCCCCTGCTCTTTCTACCGGGTGGACAGGTTCTCCGGGGCTGTCCTACGATGGTTTGAAGGCTATGCCTGCAACCGAAATCAATACGGAAGAAGTCGGCGGGGAAACGGATTTAATTGCGAAGGCGAGATCGGGGAACGCCGGAGCGTTTAGCACTTTACTGGAAAAGTACGAGCGCAAAATTTTCCGTCTCGCGCAGCACATCACACAGAATCGCGAGGACGCGGAAGACGTCCTTCAGGAAACATTCCTGAAAGCGTACGAACACCTGGATCAGTTTCAGGGGAATTCGAAGTTTTATACATGGATCGTCCGCATCGCTGTAAATCAAGCTTTGATGAAGCTGAGAAAGCGGAAGACGGACCGCACAGTCTCAATGGACGAAGGGATCGATACAGGTGAAGATGTCGTGACGCGGGAGATTGCGGCTTGGGATGAGAATCCGGAGCAAAGATATTCGCGTGACGAGATGAACGAGATACTCAAGACCGCGGTGGACAGTTTGGCGCCGCCGTACCGAACGGTATTTGTGCTCCGCGATATGGAAGAGCTTTCCACTGAGGAAACAGCCGAAGCACTCGATCTCTCCATTCCAGCGGTGAAAAGCCGTCTGCTTCGCGCCCGTCTGCAGCTTCGCGATAAGCTCACGAAGTTCTTTAGACGTAAGCAGGAGGAGGGCGCTTTTGCTTACATGTAAGGAATTCCTGGCCGAGCTCAGCGACTTCCTGGATGACGAGACGGATGCTTGTATCAAAGCCAAGCTTCAGCGCCATGCCAGCGAGTGCCCGGATTGCTGGGTAATCTGCGATACCACGCGCAAGACGATCCAGGTATATAAGGGCATGGAAAGTTGTACGATCCCTCCTGATGTCCATGAGCGCTTAATTGCCGCGTTGGACCGGAAAGTTGCTGCCCAAATTGCCGACCCGCCACCAAAGAGCTAACCTTTCCTAGTACCCTCAAAGGATGAAAGCTCGCGTCACCGTCTCGTTGAAACCGACGGTCCTCGACCCGCAAGGCCAAGCAATTCGTACTGCGCTTACGGGATTGGGGCATCCTGGGATCACCGAAGTTCGTCAAGGCAAGGTTTTTGAAATGGAAGTAGCGCCTGAGACGGATCTCGAGACCATCGCACGCGAAGTTTTGACGAATCCGGTGATAGAAAACTACCGGATCGACTACCTGTAATTATATGTGCGGCATTGTAGGTTACATCGGTCAGCAGCGAGCTGTCCCTATCATTCTTGAAGGTTTGAAAAAGCTGGAGTACCGCGGGTACGATTCGGCGGGAATCGCGGTTTACTGCGACGATAAGTCGCTCGGAATCCGTCGAGCTCCTGGGAAGCTGCGCAATCTGGAAGAGGCCGTGCGACGCGATCCCGTCGACGGTGCATTCGGAATCGGGCATACGCGGTGGGCCACCCACGGTCGGCCGACGGAAGAGAACGCGCATCCCCATCGCGATGGATCCGGCGATATCGTGGTGGTGCATAACGGCATCGTGGAGAATTTCATTCCACTGAAAGAACAGCTTCAGCGCGAAGGTCATGTCTTCAAGACCCAGACAGACACCGAGATCATTGCGCACCTGATCGAGAAACACTTCCAAGGAAATCTGGAAGAGGCAGTGCGGGCCGCAGTTCGCGAGGTTACGGGGGTTTTTGCGATTGCGGTAGTTTCGCGGAAGGATCCTCACAAAATAGTAGCCGCACGGCTTGGTCCGCCGGTCGTTATCGGACTGGGGGATGGGGAGTTCTTTGTCGCTTCCGATGTCCCCGCTATCTTGAGCCATACCCGCGACATGATTTTCCTGTCAGATGGGGATATGGCTGTGCTGACTCCTAGCGGCGTCTCGCTCACGGACCTTGACGGGAACGTGGTGGAGCGCAAGCCGCAACGCGTCACCTGGGACCCCATCATGGCGGAGAAGGGCGGCTTCAAGCACTTCATGCTCAAAGAGATCTATGAGCAGCCGCGCGCTGTAAAAGACACCACGCTGGGACGCATCAGCCAGGAGACCGGGCAGGTGCATCTGGGCGAGATGGACATCAGCTCTGAAGAGTTCCGCACGTTCGAGCAGGTAAAGATCATTGCTTGCGGCACCAGTTGGCACGCGGCGCTGGCGGGTAAGTTCATGATCGAGAAGTTGGCCCGCATTCCCGTGGAAGTGGATTACGGGAGCGAGTTTCGATATCGCGATCCTATTCTTCGCCCGAAGACTCTGACGGTGGTGATTTCGCAATCCGGCGAGACCGCGGATACTTTGGCCGCTCAGCGCGAGGCAAAGAGCAAAGGGTCGAAGACGCTGGCCATCTGCAATGTGGTCGGTTCCATGATTACGCGGGAAGCGGCGGGCGCGATTTATACGCATGCGGGACCAGAGATTGGCGTCGCTTCTACGAAAGCGTTTACCTGTCAGTTGACAGCGTTGTTCCTGCTTGCGATGTACCTGGGGCAAGTGCGGGGTGCGTTGTCCGCGGAAGAGTCGCTGCGCTACGTGGGTGAGTTGACGAAGCTGCCGGGCAAACTGGAGACGATTCTTACCCAGGAAGACGTGTTTCAGGAGCTGGCGCGCAAGCTATCGAAAGCTACGGATTTCCTGTTTCTCGGACGCGGCGTTCATTTTCCCATCGCACTTGAAGGTGCTCTCAAGCTGAAGGAAATTTCCTACATTCACGCCGAAGGTTATCCCGCAGGCGAAATGAAGCACGGGCCGAATGCGTTAATCGACGGGCAGCTTCCCGTCGTGGTGCTGGCCGCGCGAGACACTGCGGATGCTTCGACGCGCACTCTGTATGAGAAAACCGTATCCAATCTGCAAGAGGTGAAGGCGCGCGAGGGCATTGTGGTTTCCGTCGTCTCCGAAGGCGACCATGAGGCGTCATCCGTTTCGGAGTACGTGATCCAAATTCCTTCCACTAGCGAGCTACTGCTCCCGATTCTGGAAGTGGTGCCGCTGCAGTTACTCGCCTATCATGTGGCAGTTTGGCGGGGATGCGACGTGGACCAACCAAGGAACCTAGCGAAGAGCGTCACGGTCGAGTGATTCACAGCAATGTGACCCGAGAGATCACCGTTTCCACTCGCGGGAAAGGTCTTTATGACATCACCACGCAGGCTGCGGGTTTGGTACGGGAGGCAAAGGTTCAATCCGGGCTCTTAACCGCGTTCATCCGGCACACCAGCGCCTCACTCGTGATTCAGGAGAATGCCGACCCGGACGTAGTATCGGACCTAAATGAGTTCTTCGGTCGACTGGTGAAAGAAAGTGACACCTGGTATCGTCACCATGCGGAAGGGCCGGATGACATGACCAGTCATATCCGGTCCGCGCTTACACAAACTTCGATTGCCATTCCCGTTCACGCGGGTCGATTAGCCTTCGGAACATGGCAGGGCCTTTTCGTTTTCGAACATCGAGCCATTCCCCATCAACGGCGCGTCGTGTTTCATCTTCTGGGCGAATGAACGTTTCAGAACTTGCGCGCAAAGCACTGGAATTTGGCAAAAAGCTGGACCGAGTGAAAGCGTCGCTCGGACCGCAAGACTTCGAGTGGTACCGCTATGAGTCTCTGACCAATTGGGTTCACCTGGAAAAACTGCTTACCGGCCAAAATCGGGATATTCCAGGAGGTAAGCCGATTCTCGATATCGGATGCGCTGACGGCGACATGGCGTTCTTCTTGGAGTCGGTCGGTTATGAGGTGACCGCGATTGATTATGCAGTCACCAATCATAACCACATGGCCGGCGTTCGAAAGCTCAAGGAAGCCTTAGGTTCGCGGGTCGAGATTTTGTCGATGGACATCGACACCCAGTTTCAGCTTCCCGCAAAGGACTACGGGCTGGCGCTGATTCTGGGCGCAATCTACCACCTGAAAAACCCTCTGTATCTCTTGGAAACGACGTCGAAGCATGCCCGGCGGACTGTGCTTAGCACGCGAATCGCCCGGCGATTTCCAGGCGTGAAGGAGGACTTACGGACCGTCTCGGGAGCATATCTTTTAGGTTCGAGTGAACTAAACCAGGACAACAGTAACTACTGGATTTTCACCGAAGCCGGTTTTCGGCAGATGCTCGCCCGCACCAACTGGGATGTCCTGGATCTGAAAACTTTTGGCGACGCCGCAGCTTCGGACCCCGTTCACCCCGACCGGGACGAGCGCGTGTTTTGCTATGCGCAAAGCTGCTATGCGATGGCGAACGTAGAACTGCTTTCTGGATGGAACGAACCGGAGGACAGTGGCTGGCGATGGGCGGAGCGGCGATTTGCGATTCGCGTCCGAGCCCCGCACGGGGCTAGCCGTGCTGCGTTGAGAATGCAGCTTTATGTGCCGCAGGATTTGATCGCAAAATGGGGAGCGATCAGCGTTAAGTCGAGCGCAGGACCCTCAGTTACATACCGAGAAAGTGGGTTTCACCTCGCCGTCTTCGATCTCGGGCCGCAGAACGGCGCCGAACTTGAGATAGCTTTCGAACTAAGCCACGCGCTGCCACCAGACGATCAAGATGCGCGTGAGCGAGGGATTGTTATCCACTCGCTCGAAGCGGTTTAGTTAAAACTTATAGGTCAACTGAAACTGAATCAATCGGCGTCCGAAAAATGTCGAGGTTAGCTTGCCGAACGTTGTGGAGTTGATGTTCTGGTCTCCGACGGCGAATGTCGCGTGATTCCAGATGTTCGTCGCATCCATACGGAGCTCGAACGAATTTCGCTCGTAAACCTTCACTTCCTTTTGTAGAGAGAAGTCCTGGTTGAATTCGTGAGGTCCGTTAAACACCCGGCGTTGCAAACTACCGATAGTTCCGGCATCGGGGTTCGCAAACAGTTGTCCTTGGAACGGAGCGGAACCATCCGGCGCGGTGCCGCGCTTGTCCGTGGGGTTAATTGCAGACGCATCCACGAAGTAAGGACCGGTGCCCGTCATTCGCAGGTAAAGCTTGCTAAACAAAGCGTCCCCGCCCGCGAGCGCATTGGGAGTATTGTAGGTAGACCGAGCGCCACGATTCAGAGTGCCGCGGGCCCCCGTGTATACCGAAAACGGAGCGCCAGATTGCCACACCAGCACACTTCCGAATGACCAACCACCGACAACGCGGCTCAGATATTTGGGATTAAATACATGGCCCGGACCGGCGGGAATGCTGTAAATGCCGTTCGCCTTAAAAATGTGGCGCAAGTCAAAAGGAGCGGGAGCGCGTTCCGCCTGTGGATTGTTGTTATCCAGAAAAGGCTCAAAGTTGGTTTGCGTATCGCCCAAAGTATTGGAGAGAACTTTGGAATACGTGTAGTTCGCCTGTAGGCTGATGCCATGCGAGTAGCGGCGGCGTGCATCGAGTTGCAAGCTGTTGTAAGTGGAGTCCGCGCCGTTAGAGGTGTAGTTCACACCAAGCGCATTCGGGTTGGGAAAGAAATTGACGTTGCCATTCAGTCCATTAACCTGGTAATACTGCGCGAGTGTACCTACCTGTCCCGTTTGAAGATAAGAAACGACCGTCGAATTTGTGAGACCCCCGCCATTCGGCAGGGTGGGGAAGAATGTCAATGGCTGGCTTCCAGGAATGGCTGGGTTATACGCAGCGTTGTAGCTACCATTGGCTGCCTGAGCAAGAAAGCCGTTCTTCGATGCGCGTTGAAAGTCCGCAAGCAAACCGGACGATTTAATATCCACCTGGTTTAGGTCTGTCCCGCGGAGCAGTCTGGTTCCGTGGTTGCCGATGTAGCTGCCGGAGAAAATCGTTCCCTTAAACTCCCGCTGAAGAGATAGGCTGTACTGTCCGACATATGGTGTCCTCAGTCCGGGATTCGTCACAGCGAGTGCATTTTGAGAGTTGATTGCGTAATTTTGGGCGCTTGTGCGAGGCACCTGAAACGTCGGCACCGATACGGGCGCGACATTATTTGCGAAGGTGGTCAATCCGCTCACCGTAACGGATGACGATAATCCGGAGTTGGTCGTGAGACTGTTATTGATACTCGTGATGACCTCATCGTTGACATAGTAGATTCCGTAGCCGCCACGCAGCGAAGTCTTACCGTTTCCGAAAATGTCCCACGCGAATCCTAAGCGAGGGCCAAAATCCTTGCGGTCAGGATTGTAGAAACCGCCCTTTACGAAGTTGAACGTTTGATTGGGGTTCAGCAGCGTTGCGGCCAGGCTCTGGCCTGAAGGAATTTGGAGTTCTAAGGCAAGGTTCTTGGTCTCATTCAGCGGTGAATAATACTCGTACCGAAGACCCGCTTCAATGGTCAAATTCTTGCGCAACTTCCAGTTATCCTGAATGTAAAACCCGTAGTTGGAGTAGATCAAATGTCGCTGACTGGTAGCGCCGTTGACGAACCCCGAATTCTGGCTGGTCACATTAAAGGTCTGGGCCACGCTTGTGACCGATCCTTCCAAGCTAGCCAACAGACTATTCGCGGCCGAGAGATCGGTCGCGCTAATACCGGTCGGGAACTGCCCCGCAAGCAAACCTTGATGCCCAGCTCCGAAACCAATGGTGTAGGTCGGCGTGATTGCCGCATCGTTATAGGGCGCGGCATGAATGCTTTGGAATGACATTCCAAATTTCACGTAATGCTTTCCCTTCACCCATGTGGCGTTGTCGTTGATGTTATACGTGTTCGTGTTGCGGCCTTGGCCGCGAAACGTATTCAGAGGATTAGTAAAAACGAAGCCATCGATAATCGAACTGCCGAACTGCTGGGTAGTGGCGAAAATAGCGGGAGCAAAGTTCAGCCCGCCGCGCAATTCATTAGTAAGAGTCGGCGTGGGGGTGAAGCGCCAAGCTCCGCTGACGAACTTCGTTTCCTCATTGTTCGCCACCTTTGGAACCAGAGAATAATCGGTTTGCAGATCTGTGCGGTCCAGGATGTCGCGGTTCCAACTAAACGAGCCGCTGAGTGATTGGCGCGTTGAAAGAACGTAGTCTGTGGTGCCCGTTATGTTGTCCCGAGTGCGGTTATTCCGGATGAGGAACTTGTAGCCTGCCGTGTTTCGCAGCAGCGATTCGGAACTATCGCCAACCGTATACGCATTGATGTTTGAGGCGGCGGGAACCTGCTGAAGGATCGTGGCGACGTATGGGTTGACCGATTGCCCAGCCAGCGAGAGAAGGTTTACGCGTTGCACATTGCCCGCGGTATCCCGATAAGTGAAAATACCGTTGCGGGCCGTATCCGTCAGAATCGTCGAAGTATAAGTGGATTGCTGCCGGAGACGGAAGGCCTCGTAAGATGCGTAAAAGAACCACTTGTCTTTCAGGATGTGGCCACCCAGGCTGCCCGCGAACTGGTTTTGATTAAGGAACGGGCGCTTGATGCCGGATTGATTGTTGAACCAGGTGTTGGCGGCGAAAAAGTTGTTACGGTTCGACCAGATTGCGGATCCGTGATATGTATTTGTTCCCGAGGGAGTGATGAACGTAACCGACGATGCCGCGGATTGTGAAGCGTCCTGATTGGAAGTAGAAATGGTGAACTCCGCGACTTGGCTACTGAGGAGCAGATTCGGAAGAAAGTCCAAGGCGTTCGTGCGAATATAATTGTCCTGAATATTGACGCCGTTCAGCGTGACATTGGTGAAGCTGGTTCGCTGGCCATTAATCGTTGTGGTGTCCGGCCCGGTACTCAGCACGCCGGCCTGCGTTCCGATCAGGGAGAGTGGGCTACGATTCACCACAGGCAGCTTGGAGACTTGCTCAATGGAAACGGTATTCGTAATTTCCACGTTGGAAGTTTGAACGCTTTCGCTGTTAGTGTTTACATCGACGGCCGA
>CAXSIG010000040.1:0-5772 GCA_964237255.1 uncultured Bryobacteraceae bacterium | reverse complement strand
ATTTCCAGACGCGTGGATTCAAGCGATGTTTCGTGAGCGGGATCGACCCGGATGTTTTTCAAAATGGAGGCGGTAAACCCGGTCGCGGAGATGTGAATTTCGTATGTTTCCGGCCGCACGCCGCTAATGGTGAACAGGCCGTCAGAAGTGGTTTTGGACGCGATGACGGCCTTGGCGCCACCCTGAAGAAAAATTTCGATCTGCGCGCCGGGAATTACCGCTCCAGCCGCGTCTTTCACAGATCCGGTAATCGTGCCTGCAACTTGCGCGAGCAGGGTGGTTCCGGCAAATAGTGTTAACGCAAGAAGTGACGATAGTTTGTTTTTCATAAACTCCCAGGGTTTCAGATACCTTACCTTTTCTGAAGCCGTACGTCAAATGCTTGATATCGTTCGGCTAGTTGCGATACTCGGGAAAGTGCAAGTGGTCCTCACGAATGACGATGGAATTGACGCCCCCGGTATTCAGGCGTTAGAGCAAGCCTGCGAAGAATTCAACCCTGTTGTCGTTGCGCCTGAGCTGTCCCACTCGTCAATGAGCCATCACATCAATACAGAGAATGTGATTGAAGTGAAACAGCAAGGCAAGCAACGGTTCCGGGTGAGAGCCGGTCCAGCTGATTGCGCCCGCTTAGCCAAGATGCATTTGGCTCCCCAAGCAGATTGGCTAATCGCGGGAATCAATCGAGGCGGCAATCTTGGGATGGATGTTTGTTACTCGGGAACGGTAGCCGCAGCCCGAGAAGCGGCCCTGCTAGGCTGGCCGGCGATTGCGATTTCGCAACTAATAGTCCGGGGTAGAGAGTTGGATTGGGGGTTGGCGGCCGCACGGGCCGGACGCGTGATCCGGGTAATCGCGAAATTGGCTGTCGCGCCGGGACAATACTGGAATGTCAACCTTCCGCATCTTGAACCGGAGTCGGCGGAACCGGAACTCGTTTTTTGTAAATTGGACACGAACCCACTCCCCGTGCGTTATCGTGTCGAAGGGGATGGGTACCATTACTCCGGCTACTACCCCGACCGGTTACGATTTCCCGGATTGGACGTCGATCTTTGTTTCAGCGGCAAAATAACCGCCACCCGGATGCGTCCGGGTTTTTAGCTCAAGCAGCGCACTCGCCGCGGCCAAGCTGTAGCGAAAATTCGTCGTCGTCGCCCCAATCTTTGTAAATTTCGGGGAAAAGCTCGGGAGGCTTGGCTAGATCCGCAGTCATCTCTTTGAAAAAAGCGACCTTGTGACGGCCAACGTAGGCACGGAAAGTCTCATCACCTTGCCGATTTGTTTGATAGTGGTTGATTACCCGTTCCACCGCAGTGGGCGCAAGGCGCGCCGGGATACTTTGCACCGCATAGGCAAACTCTCGATCTGTGCCGCCTAGGACCATAAGGTAATACGGAACCTCGCGACCCTCAATTTTGCGCGCGTTGCCATAAAAACCGAAATCGGCGGTCCAATGCTGTCCGCAGGAATTCGGACATCCACTGATCTTCACGCGCAATTCTTTCGCTTCCGCGGACTCGTACTTACGAACGGTCTGTTGGATCGCAGCGCCCAAGTTCATCGATTTAGTCAGCGCCAGATTGCACGAATAAGCTCCGGGGCAGGTGACCACGTCATCAATCTCATGCGCGCCCGGCTCGCCCAATCCCGCAGCCGAAAGCGCGGCGTAAACGCGGGGTAAGTTGGCCAGCGGGATATAGCCGAGCAGGAGATTCTGATCAACCGTAATGCGAATCAGTCCGTCACCCGCGTCGGCAGCGATCGCGGCTAAAGCACGCATTTGCGCACTAGTCAGATTCCCTTGATCGACGGTGACCGTCATCATCGCGTATCCGGTCTGGCGTTGTTCCTCGACGTTGGTTTCCAGCCACCGATCCAGTTCCGCCGATCCCGAACTCTGGCCGATGACTGGCAACTGCGCACCTTGCCCGAGCGCAGGCGGGTGCGATTGGTATCCACCGAAACCTTCCGGCACCAGTTCGGGCGATGCAATACCGCCGTTGGTCAGGATGTCTTGGTAAGCTTTCTCGATGGCTTCCTTCAGCCATTCGTAACCGCGCTCCCGCATCACGAACTTCAGACGCGCTTTGTTGCGATTCTTGCGGTTACCGTACTCATTGAAGATCCGCAGAACAGCTTCTGTGCGCGGCACAAGCATCTCTTCCGGAAGAAATTCGTCGAGAACTCGCGCTTCTACCGGCAAAGGACCAAGGCCCCCCGCCATTACGACATGGAAGCCGCGTTTGCCGTCACGAAGCACAGCCTGGAAACCCAAATCGTGGATGCCGAGCAGCATATCGTCTTCCGGGCATCCATTAAACGCAATCTTGAACTTCCGCGGCATGCTGTCGGTTAAATCTTTGCGCAGGAATGCAAACGCCAGCTTCAGCGCGTAGGGACGAACGTCGAAAATCTCATCGCGGCTCAGGCCCGCTTTCGGCGACGCGGTAATATTGCGCACTGTGTTGAAGCACGCTTCCCGCGTGGTCATGCCGAAATCGGCCAGCATATGCATCAGATCCGCAACCTGCGCCAGCGGAACGAAGTGGTACTGCATATTCTGGCGGGTCGTGATATGGCCCTTCGATCCGGCAAATCGGTCGGCAATGTTCGCCAACTGCTCCATCTGCGCGGCAGTTACAACCCCGGCGGGAAACTTTGTCCGTACCATTTGGACACCCGGCTGTCGCTGACCGTAGATGCCGTGCCGCAAACGGAAGCCGCGAAATTCGTCTTCGGTCACGGCGCCGGATTGATACTCCGCCGCCCGAGCCCGGAACTTCTCGATTTCTTCGCGTACTACCTTGTCGTAATCCGCTTCAAACTGTTCTCTGTTTGCCATTTCAATCTACCGGTATGGAAGAACCATGCGTTTTGGGCGCTGTCATTTTCTGAATCCGCGCGTCGATCAGATGCCGTATTCCCTTAAGGAATTCGACGTGCGCCGCCTTGAAATGCTCGATTGCATCCTGAGGCAAAACCGTTTTCGCCATCGCGGTAAGCTGCGGCCCTGCGCCGCAACAGAAACACTGTCCGTTCACCTGTTCGTCCACGGTTAGATCTCCTGCATTTCAATCGTCAGCATTTGTTCGTTCAGCCGCGCTTTGCCGGGCGCCAAGTTGGCCATTGAGACCGGTAACCCGATGTGACGCCGCAGCGTTCCAATTTGCACAACCAATTCGTCGTTCTTCTTAAATAATCCCACGTCTCCCTTCACCGCGAAGGGGAGCTTGACCCGGACCTCATGGCGGCCCTCTTCTTTGTGAAAGGAATAGGGAGCTTCCGTACGAGTGACTGCGGAGGGATCCTCTTTCTCTGTGTAGACATGCCGAGCCAGCTTTCTTAATCCTTCGATACCCACCACCTCGTGAGCGAATAACGGCACGCGGCGAATCTCGACCGGTGCAAAGTACGCATCGATTTCCTCAAGCGCCTTTGCTTGCGATGCTCGCCACTCACCGAACCAGGAGTCCTGTATTGCGTCCGGGAGGACGCGGTTTATCAGAATGGCGTCCACAGTAAGGCCGTGCAACGAGAAGTATACAAAGGCGCGCTGCGTTTCTTTTACCACCATTTTTTCGGCATTCGTCACCAGGCGGACACTCGTGGTGTTCGGATCTTCCAGCAACTCCGCGATTCCCTCCACGCGCCCTGCCAGTGACTTGAGATTGTCGAAGTAACTGTCGCTTGGCATTTCCACGGGACCCATGCGATTCACCAAAGGACGCACCGCCTTTACCAACTTGCGCTGCCAGGGAAACACGTGCTTCATGTACCAATCGAGAGTAGTCGGCATGCTGATGAAGCGCAGCGACTCCGCCGTGGGAGCGCAATCGAGAACGATGACGTCGTATTCGTTCGACCGGCGATGCTGATTGATGTACATCATGGCGCTCAGTTCTTCCATGCCGGGAAGAATTGCCAACTCCTCCGCCTCAACTCCCGACAGCCCGGAAGTTCGTAAGACCGTCGCCAGGTAAAGGGATATTTCGCGCCAGTGACGCTTGATCTCTACCTGGATATTTACTTCATGAATGGAGAGACCCGGGATGATTTGAACCGGGTCGCCGGTGGATTTGTGGAAAAGGCCGGCGTTCTCCAGGTCGAACGAATCGCCCAAACTGTGGGCGGGATCGACACTCATAATCAGCGTTCGATAACCGAGCGCGGCCAATTGAAGGCCCGTTGCCGCCGCTAGGCTGGTCTTGCCAACGCCGCCCTTGCCACTAAAAAGAAGGATTCGCATGAACTGGTCTTTACATTAATGATGTGCAACCTCTGTGAACGATGCCGCGGAAAATTGTATGCTGAGGACATGCTGAAACTGACAATGTTGACTCTGGCGGGAGCATTTGCAGTCTCCGTCGTTGCGTTCGCGGCAGATGGCGACGCCACCAAAGGAAAAGAGGTATTCGAGCAATGCAGCGTCTGTCACAACTCCGACACCACCGAGCGGAAGATGGGGCCGGGACTGAAAGGCGAGTTCAAGAAGGACAAAATGGCAAACGGTAAAGCTCCTACCGAGGCCAATGTCCGAGCCCTGATTAACAATGGAGGCGGCGGCATGCCGGCTTACAGCGACATGCTGACCGACGCCGAAAAGAACGACTTAATCGCCTTTCTGAAAACGTTGTAAATCGATTAGACGGCGGCGCGGCGGGTCTAAGAACTATGCCGCGCTGCCGGCTTCTTTTAGCACTTCCAAAGCTTTCTTCAGCAATAAATCGTCGCCGGATTTTGGCGCGGTCTCCTCTTTACCAACCGGCTCACCGTCCTCGTCCAACTCCACCTGCTGATCCACTTCCGCGATCGCCGTGTCGGGAGCGACACCATTGTCCTGAATCGATTTCCCGTCTGGACCGTAGTATTTCGCAACAGACAGAATAATTGCGCCGCCATCATCCATCGTGACAGCCTGTCGGATCGACGCGTCGCCGTAGGTGTGCTCACCGACAATCTTGGCGCGCTTGTCTTGTTGAAGAGCGTCCGCAGCCACTTCGGCCGCTTGTGCCGTCCCGCGATTCGTAATCACAACAAGAGGAAGCTTGGTTACCTGCTTCTTCGCATCGGCATTAAAATCTTTCCGCGAGTACCGCTGGCCCTGTACGTAGCCAATCAGACCTTTGTCGAGAAATAGATTAGCCAGCGCGACTCCATCTTCCGGCGTTCCCACCGCGCAATTGCGTAAATCCAGGACAAAACGCGTCGCGTTCGCTTTGGTCAGACTTTGAATCGCGGCTTCCACTTCCTTCACCTTGCCATTTGCTAGAGTTTCCGGGCGAATGTATCCCACTTGGTTTTCGAGCATTTTGCTCTGAACGGCGGGGTAAGCGATAACGGCGCGCGTAACCGTCAGCTTTTGCGGCTCCGGTTTGCGGCGAAGAACGGTCATGTCCAATGTCGATCCCGGCGCGCCACGCATCAGAAGTGAGGCATAAGCCAGCGGCATGTCGCGAGTTGCCACGCCCTTGATGCTCTCAATCATGTCGCCGGTAGTAAAACCAGCTTTTGCGGCAGGCGATCCCGGCACGACTCCCACAACCGTCATATACCCATATTTCTTCGCCATCACGACCCCGATATCGCCGCGATACGTGTCGAAATCTTTCAGGTACTCCTTGTACTGTTGCGCGTTCAGGTAGCTAGCGAACGGGTCGATCGATTCCAACATGCCGGTAAGCGCGCCTTGCGTGACGCTCTTCATATCCGGCTCTTCCACGTATTCGCTTTTAATTCGCGAGAGCACCTCCGTGTAAACCGCCAAGTGTC
>CAXSIG010000039.1:7981-16776 GCA_964237255.1 uncultured Bryobacteraceae bacterium | reverse complement strand
GTCGAATGCATTGCCGGTAGCGAAACGGTGACCCTTGCCGGCCGGCAACTCATAAACCCAGTTCAGATTAAAAACGTGACGCCGGTCGAAAACGGATGGCCCGTACTCCACGTTGGGATAGAAGCTGTTTTGGTAAAACCCGGCGTTATTTTGGTTCAGCAGCCCGTTATCGAGAGCCTTTGAAAGTGTGTAGTTTGCGTTAACGATAAGTCCATGGGAAAGCCTCTTGGACAACGTGACCAGGCCGCCGTTGTAGTTCGTCGAGCCGATGTATGTGCGCATGAACTCCACCTGGGACTGATCGTTATTGAACGGCTGCAGACCGAGCGACCGGCGATAGATGCCCATGTTTAGAAAGATGGTGCTGACGTTGCCGTTCGTGAAGTTACTGGCTTGGCGAGAAAGAATATATTGAGTGGCGCTTGAAGCGATTCCCTTAAACTGATTTTCGAAGAAAGGCTGATCGGGTATGCTGGCCGCCGTGGCGCCACCACGAAGCAATCCGCGAACCGCATCGTAGGCTTGCGCAAATGACTGGCCGGAGGCCTGATCCGTGAACATGTACGGCGACTGCGTCAGGTTGATGGCATGCGGCAGATTTCGCGCGAAGCGTCCCACATAGGCGACATCGAAAAACCAGCCGCCGGGCAAATCACGCTGAATGCTGAGGTCGAAGTTGTAGCTTTTTCCGAGCTTCGAAAAGGGATCCACCTGGAAGGACAGAGTTTCCGAAAGGTTGGTTGGCGTCACCGGAACGGAGACTGCGGGGAGCACTGGGAGCGGGATGGAGCCATCCACGCCTACACGGTATGCCGACAACGCAGGATTCGAAGATCCCGCGACACAACCCGTTCCAGCCGCGCCCGACGCGGCACAGTTCGGTCCGTTGACGCTGATGGTTTGGCCGAAGCCTACGCCGAGCATCGGGATCAATACGTTTTGGACCAGGTTGGAACGATCATAAGTCAGTGCAAAGCCACCGCGAATAGCGGTTTTGCGATCACCCATTACCTTGCCGAAAAGACCATTGCTTTCCGGACTATAAGCGAATGCTACGCGCGGCGAGAAGGCATTGTAAACGGTGTGAAACACGTCCTGCTTCGCGATATTGACCGGCACCCAACCAAACGTTGGGTTGTATACCTGACCGGCTTTCGCGGCGGCAAGTTTGTTGGCAAGGTAAACGTTAGGATCGACCAGTTTGCCTGTTGCAGTATCAATCTGAACTGTTTGTTGACCCTGATTCTCTTTGGGCGGAGTCTGAACACCCCACGATAGGCCGTAACTTACGGTAAAGGTCGGCGTTATGCGCCAGGTGTCTTGCACATTGACATTGTTCGCAATGGACCAGGTCTTGTTGACTAAATTTGTTCCGAGGGGAGTTGGGTTAAGGCTAGCGTCCCGAACGGCGAGAACGTTGACGTTATCCACCAAGCCGAGGACAGCCGCATAGTATCGGCCCCAATTGGTGACATCGCTCGACTTGATGCAATTGGCCGAGGTGGGGGTGGCGCAGACTTGAGGAGTGTTGGTTCCCGGGATCGTGAGAAAGCTGCCTTGATCTACCGTGGCGACAAGAGACGTAATTGAGCCAACTACTTTATCGGCGCGATCATGGCGATACCAGATGGGACGGAACTCATAACCCAGGCGGACGGTGTGCTTATTCTTGATCCAGGTGAGATCGTCGTTGAACTGATAGGTTCGACTGTAACTCGCTTGAAAGCGTGCACGCTGCGTATCTTCGTCAATCGGAGCATCGAGGAACGCGGTCGTGCCGCCGCCCAGAAGCAGACCGACCGGGCCCGCTGCCGTGTTGCTTCCCGGAATATTCAGCAACCCGGCCGCAACGGTTGGAGAGGTGGCAAGGCTGGGAGCAACGTCGCGAACGAAGCCGAAGCGAACCACGTTGATTAGTGTGGGCTTGATCTGTTCCGTGAACGATCCGTTTGCCAGGGTCCCGCGCTGCGGAGAAGAAATCACGGAGGAGAGATCTTTAAGAGAGATATCCCCCGAACCGATCTGGATACGCCGAAAGTAGGTGTAGCTTCCGTTGAACGAGAGCTTTTCATTGAAGATGTGATCGAGACGCCCCACGACATAACGGTCCTGCAGAGGGGTGGGAATGTTGGCAAGATAGCTCAGCGTATTCAGACCGTCACCGCCACTATTTAGATTGCTGGCCGGCATCAGTGCAAGCTGCGCTTTGCTGGAGGGGCTGATCCCCAGCCCGCGCGGGTCGCAGGCCTGATCTCCGGTAGAGCCGCACTGCATGGAAGTTTTGAGATCGTAGCTGATTACATTGTTTGCGCCATCTCGAAAACGCAGAATGCCGGCTTTCAAGGTATCGGTCGGAACGGTGCGAGTTACTTGCTGTACCTGATTGAAGTCGCGGCCTTCATAGTTGGCGAAGAGAAAAGTTTTATCTTTGCGGAGAGCGCCGCCCCATCTGCCGCCGTATCGCTTATCGCTGATATCCGGCTTGGCAACCTTCGCTGCATTATTGTCCCAGGTGTTTGCATTGAGGACCGAGTTCTGGAAGAAGCCATAACCTGAACCGTGCATTTGATTCGATCCGTGCCGCCCTACGAGCGTTATTTGGCCGCCAGAGGCCCGCGTAAGATCCGCATTCGGATTGGATACGTTAACTCGGAACTCTTCGACGGAATCCTGGGGAGTCGGAACGGAAGTTCCGGATGCAGTGACAACAGCCGTGACATCGATGCCGTCAAGAGTCACCGTATTCTGATCGTCAATGGCTCCCGTGATACGCGCACCAAGGTTGGAGCCGGTGGGAACAACGCCGGGCTGCAAATTCAGCAACTCGGTCACATTGCGCTGCAAAGACGGGAGGCGGGAAATCAGATCCTTGGAAATGGAATTACCGATCTGGGCATCGGTAGTCTGAAGTTGGGCCGCCGCGGCGGTTGTGACTTCGACAGTCTGATTGTCGCCGCCTACCTCCAGCCTGAGATCGAGGTCCGTCGATTTGTTTACTTCGACAGTTACGTCCGGGACGGTGGTCGTACGAAAGCCGGCCAGTTTTACCGCGATTTTGTAGTGGCCCGGTCGGACTCCGCTGAAGAGATATTCACCCGATCCATTGGTCATTTGCGTCAAAACAGCATTGGTATCGGCGCTCGCCAATTCCACGGACGCTTGAGGAACCGCCGCGCTTGACGGATCCGTTACCCGACCGGAAACCGCACCGGAAGTGGCGGACTGAGCCGAAGCGTCAGACGGAAGGAAGAAACCGGTCGCCCAGGCAAGCGTGAGCGAAAAGGTAAGTGAAATACTGCAAGCCCGTGTATTCATTTGCTACCCCCATAGCTGTGAAGATTTCAAGCGGGATGCCATGTCCTCGGTCGAGCGGGGCAGGACTGCGTGCCTACGCGATCGAAGTCAACGGAGACTTTTTGGAATTGGCGATTTGCGTGAGCGTAGCCTAGTCAGAATCGAAATGTCAAATGTTGGCGCGAGTGTTTCGCAATGCGCTGGCAGAAGGTCTTATCGAGCGCTGAAAAACTCTTTCGCCGCTTGAAAATCGCCTGGACCGAGATCATGTCCGGCGTCCATCCACCGCACCTCAACCTTCGCTCCGCAGTTGGAAAGCAGCCGTGCCAAGTCCTTCGTGTTTTCAGGCGTAGTCATGACGTCTTCGACTCCCGCTTGGATGAGCACGTGAGTGCCGCTCAGATCCGGCAGCAGGTCGGGCTTGAGCGGCGTCATGGGGCGAAGGAGCACGGCGCCTTTCAGAATTTCGGGGTGGAGCAGCATCAGCGCGGCCGCGATGTTCGCTCCGTTCGAATAGCCCAGCGCCCAGAGATTGTTTGCATCGAATCCGGACACGAATTCGGTCAGTTCTTTGGCCCTGAGATGGATGTCGGCCTCGTCAAAAACTCCTGCTGCCAGCCGCCGGAAAAATCGGGGCGCACCGTTTTCGAGAACGTTACCTCGTGGGCTCAATAATGCCGCGCCAGGCGCAACCGCTCGTCCAATCGGGAGAAGGTCATTCTCATCTCCGCCGGTTCCGTGGAGCAGCAACAGGGTCAGATCGCGCGTTGTCTTCGGAACAAATTTGTGAATCACTTGGATGACACCCCGGGTAACCGCAAGGGTGGTAAGCGACGCTCGATCTCAGCTCTGCGCGGCTCGAGAAAGTGCGGAAGTTTCAAGTGGGTCCCCAGTTCTTCGAGCGATTCATCGACTGAGAAACCGGGAGGGTCGGTGGCAATTTCGAACAGAACACCACCCGGTTCCCGGAAGTAAATGGAGTGGAAGTAGTCGCGATCCAGCACTTCCGTAACATGTAAACCTTCTTGCATCATCCGCTGTTGCCAAGCGAGTTGGATGGCATCGTCTTCCGCACGGAATGCGACGTGATGGACCGTTCCCGCGCCTTGCAAACCGCGGCGCGCGCCAGGAGCGTGTGCTATCCGAACGCCTTCTGAAATGCCCATCGTGTTTTCCACCAACGCTTTTGTCGCAACAGAATCCGTCTCGGTTAACGTGACTTCTGCGATTCTCTCCAAGGCCGTGCCGGATCCGTCACCTTGTGCCAGGATGCTGAGCGCCAGACCATCGGGATCGTGAAATCGGATTCGCCCTTCGGCATCGGGCTGCGCGGCCAACTTGCCAGCCCAATGATCGATCGCCCCTTTTGGAACGGCAAAGCTCACTTCCGTCACTTGACTCGCGCCCTGCCGGCCTCGCGACGCACCGGGCCACGGAAAGAATGTCAGGATGGACCCCGGCGTTCCGGCGTGATCGCCGTAGTAGAAGTGATAGGTGCCTGGATCATCGAAATTTACTGTCAGCTTCACCAGCCGCAGTCCGAGAACTCCGGTGTAAAAATCCAAGTTGGTTTGGGGGTCGCTCGCTATGGCGGTGACGTGATGAAGCCCGGGGATGGTCACAGCTTATAGATGCCGCGCATGTCATTCAGTCGCACGCGCACTAAATCGAGGAAGCCGCGCGCGCCGGATGCGACCGATACTTTGCTACCGGCCACGTCGTTCCAGCGTACCGGCACTTCGCTGATTCGGAAGCCTAGTTTTCGTGCGAGAAATAGCGCCTCGGCATCGAAGCTGAACCGGTCCAACTTCTGCCGCTCAAATACCGCGCGTGCGGCGTCCTGCCGGAACAGCTTGAAGCCGCATTGCGTATCGCGCAGCGGGAGGCCGAGCGAGCGCTGCATAACCCAGTTGAAAACTTGCCCGGCGCGCTCGCGAAATACGGGTTGATGGACACCGATGAGAGAGCGATCCAGGGCGCGCGAGCCGATCGCTACCGCCGCCTTATCGCCCTGCACCGCATCCCACAATTTCTCGATCTCTTCAATGGGAGTGGAGAGATCAGCATCGGAAAAAAGAAGCCAATCACCGACGCCCTCCTGCATTCCATGCCGGACCGCAAATCCCTTCCCGCGATTTCCAGGATTCCGCAGCACGCGCACCGGACACCCTTGCTGCGCATATTGATGGGCGATTTCCACGGTGCGATCGTTCGATCCATCGTCCACCACCAGCACTTCCGCAGGCCGCCATTCCGATGCCGCTAGGTAATTCGTTACTTCCAGCAACGTGGAAGGCAACCGGGCTTCTTCGTTGTATGCGGGGATAATGATGGAGAGAGATCGGCTCAAACGTTCGAATCGCTGAGCCATAATAACGTACTTGTTCGAAGGAGAAAGTATTGTCGTTGGAAGATGAGCTGTTCGAATCGCGCCTAGGGCGCGCGCGGTCCATGGAGGCCGCGGGACAGCTTCCCTATGGCCGTCGTTTCGATTGGACGCACACCGTTCCGGAGGTCCTGGCGAAACACGGCGAATCGCCTGCTGAGGCGCTCTCTCCCGAGGAAAAGGTCAAAATTTCCGGGCGGATCATGACGATCCGTCGCATGGGGAAAGCGGGGTTTGCGCACCGGGCGCAAGGTGGTGAAGGCCGTCAGTTGTACATCAAAAAAGATGCGCTTCCCGAAGCAGATTACGACTTATTCGGGACGTTGGACTTGGGCGATATCGTCGGCGCGGAGGGTTACCTATTTCGGACGCGTACGGGTGAGTTGAGCTTGCACGTCGAACGGCTGGAGTTCCTGTCGAAGATCCTGCTGAATTTGCCTGAGAAATGGCACGGTCTGGAGGATATCGAGACACGATATCGGCAGCGCTACCTGGACTTAATCGCCACACCGGAATCGCGCGCTGTATTTGTGACTCGCGCGAAGATCGTCCGGTCGCTCAGGAGGCAGTTGGATGAGCGCGGCTTCATCGAAGTGGAAACGCCGATGATGCAGCCGCTGTACGGCGGGGCGTCGGCGCGGCCTTTCGTTACGCATCACAATACTCTCGATCTCGATCTGTATCTGCGTATCGCGCCGGAACTTTACCTGAAGCGTCTGGTGGTTGGCGGGATGGATCGTGTTTATGAGATCAACCGCAACTTCCGCAACGAAGGCGTTTCGGTGCGACATAATCCGGAATTCACGATGCTGGAGTTTTATCAGGCCTACACGGATTATCACGGCTTGATGGACTTGACAACCGAGATGCTGAAGCAGTTGGCGATTGACGCCACCGGCGGGACCGTTGTGACGTACGGCGAGCACCAGATCGATTTCGGGCAAGTCCGTCGAATGACCATGCATGAAGCGGTGGGTGACGCGAGCTTGAAAGGTCATGAGTTACTGGAGCGCTTCGAAAACGACGTGGAGAAGACGCTCATCCAGCCGACTCTGATCTACGACTTCCCGGTGGAGGTTTCACCGCTCTCAAAGAACAAGCCGGAAGATCCGTCCTTGGTGGAGCGCTTCGAGTTATTCATCGGAGGCATGGAAATCGCGAACGCCTATACCGAGTTGAACGATCCTCAGGAACAGCGGCGACGATTCGACATTCAGGTCGCAAGCCGGGATGAAGAATCGCAGCCGATGGATGAGGATTTTCTCCGCGCGCTGAGCTATGCGATGCCGCCTACGGCGGGGGAAGGCGTCGGCATCGACCGCCTGGTGATGCTGCTGACGAACTCGCGGTCCATTCGCGATGTGATCTTGTTTCCGCTTCTCCGCCCCGAGCCGGAGATCGGCATCGCAGACCGGTTGCGTCGGCTTGACGTTTGAATCTTATATAGCCGGGCGGTACCTGCGCGCGAAGCGCAAGGAGGCGGTGATCTCGGTAATTACCATCATCTCTGTGGTCGGCGTTGCGGCTGGAGCGATGGCGTTGATTATTTCGCTGGCCGTGAACAACGGCTTTCGTAACACGCTGCAGCGGAATCTGCTGGGCGCGACCGCGCACGTAAACGTGCTGGAGAAAGAGCCGGGACCGGGCATCGCGAACTGGCGGGAGTTGATTCCGAAGCTGCGAAAAATCCCCCATGTCACGGCTGCGGCTCCTGTGCTTTATGGGCAGGTGTTCTTGAGCGGCCCCCTGGCCAGCCAAGGCGCGGTTCTGAAAGGCGTCGACCTTCCCAGCGAACTGCGCGTGAGCGAAACGTTGCGGCAGTTAAAGTCGGGGTCGCGCGATCGCTTCGAAGGCGATGTCCTGATGATGGGGTCACGGCTGGCGCGCGATGTCGGAATGATCGCGGGAAACCACATCAACGTGATCAGCCCCCAGGGAGTTCTAACGCCGCTTGGCGCGCGGGCGAAAACGATCCGCATGCGGATCGCGGGCACGTTCGAATCGGGGTTTTACGATCTGGACGACAAGTGGACGTACACGCCGCTCGATACGGCGCAGCGTTTACTCTCGCTACCGGACGTGGTGAACTCCATCGAGTTGCGCGTTGACGATATTTACCTTGCGCCGCAGGTTGCCGTGGAAGCCGACCGCGTCGCCGGAAGCAAGTTTGCCGCTACAAACTGGCAGGAGCAGAACAGCCAATTGCTCAAGGCGCTCAACATGGAAAAGATCGTGACTGTTATTACTATCGGGCTCATCGGCATTGTCGCGGCGCTGAACATTCTGATTGTGCTGGTGATGATGGTGATGGAGAAGCGACGCGATATCGCCATCCTGATGTCCATGGGGGCTCGCGGCCGCCAGATCCGTCGCATTTTCATGATGCAGGGCGTGCTGATTGGGCTGACGGGGACGGCGATCGGTCTGGCTTTGGGCTATACGCTTTGTTATTTCGCGAATCGTTATCAGTGGATCCGGCTGGACGAACAGATTTACTCGCTCAGCTTCGTGCCGTTTGAGCCGCGACCTTTCGATGGGATCTGGGTAGCGGCAGCGGCCCTTGCGGTAAGCTTCCTCGCAACCATTTACCCAGCCAGAAATGCCACGCGGATCAGCCCGGCTGAAGTTTTACGGTATGAATAGATCAGCATGCAAGTAAGAGTGGAACATGGACTTGGAAAAGAGGAAGCGAAGGTCAAGCTGGGTAAATTCGCGGATGGTTTGAAAGAGCAGTTCCCGAACGACGCCGGCAACATTACACAGACTTGGAATGGCGACGTGTGTACCGTCAGCGGCAAAGTTCGCGGCTTCGCTCTCGATTGCAAGCTCCAGGTGAGCGATGCGGATGTGACGGCGAGCGGAGATCTGCCGTTTTTTGCGCGTCCTTTCACCAGCACAATCGAAGGGGCTGTGCGAAACGGTATCGAGAAAGCGCTACAAGGGTAGCTTGAAGAACTGCAACGACGGGAGCAGGTAGTCCGGCTGCAAGGCTTCCAGCTCCTCGCGCGTGGATACACCTGTGTGTACCGAAACGGAGGTAAACCCATTTGCGCGAGCGGCTTCAATATCACTGGGTGCATCGCCGACCAGAAACACGTGCTTCGGTGAGCCAAGT
>CAXSIG010000039.1:0-7919 GCA_964237255.1 uncultured Bryobacteraceae bacterium | reverse complement strand
CCGCGCACTCCAACTTGCGCCAACCGATGCGCGTGAAGTTACCGGTAACGAGGGCAAGTGGAATTTTCTTGCCCTGCAGTCGACGGAGGAGCGGCAAAACTCCCGGACACACGGCGAAACGCAAATCGGGGCAGACCCTTTCGTAGTAGCGCTCGGCGGCGGCACGCAGTTCCGGCATGCGATCGGCGGCGTTCGCGATTCCTTCGCGCTCCAGCATTGCGCTTAGGATGTCCTGGTCCAGCATGCCGTGCACCGGGATGCCGTCCGTCGTGCAGTGGACACCAAAGACTTCTTGCGCGGCCACGCTCAGGGCGTCGCGATGGTCGGGACCGCTTTTGCGCACTAACGTGCCATCGATATCGAAGAGAACCGCAGCGTTGGATTTCACTTAAGCGAGAATCCAAATCGTACAATAAAACGTGATTTCGTCGGAGAAGTTCCGGGTCGGCTTAGTGCAGATGTCCTGCTCGCCGGACCCGGAGGATAATCTCGCAAAAGCGGTAAGGAAAATCGGGGAAGCCGCCGAGCAGGGTGCGCAGATCGTGTGCCTGCCGGAGCTGTTCCGCTCCCAATATTTCTGCCGCGAGGAAGACGCGCGGTTGTTCGATCTGGCTGAACCAATTCCCGGCCCTTCTACCGAAGCCATTTCCGGAGCGGCGCGCAGACATGGCGTTACTGTGGTCGCATCGCTCTTCGAACGCCGCGCGGCGGGGCTGTATCACAACACCGCTGCCATCATCGATGCCGATGGATCGCTGCTCGGTATTTATCGCAAGATGCACATTCCCGACGATCCGCTGTATTACGAAAAGTTTTACTTCACTCCCGGCGATCTTGGCTTCCGTAGTTTCGATACTAAGGCCGGGCGCATTGCCACGCTAGTGTGCTGGGACCAGTGGTACCCGGAGGCGGCGCGTCTGGCGACCCTGGGCGGCCCGAATATCCTGTTCTACCCGACGGCGATTGGCTGGCATCCTTCGGAGAAAGACCAGTACGGCGAAGCGCAGCACGATGCGTGGCGCACCATACAGCGGTCCCACGCGATCGCGAACGGGATTTTTGTTGCCGCGGTGAATCGGATCGGTTTCGAAGGCCCACCGGATCACGGCTTGGAGTTCTGGGGCGGATCGTTCCTGTGCGATCCGTTCGGACGTATGATCGCAGAAGCGTCGCATGACCGCGAAGAGATTTTAGTCGCCGAATGCGACCCGCGCGAGATGGACGAAACGCGGCGGAACTGGCCGTTCCTGCGAGACCGCCGCATCGACGCATACGGACCTATCGTTAACCGGATGCTCATTTGATACCCACGTACCGCATGCCTGCGGAGTGGGAGCCGCACGCCGCTACATGGATCGCATGGCCGCACAACCGGGAAGACTGGCCGGGGCGCTTCACTCCCATTCCCTGGACCTACGTGGAGATCGTCCGGAAGCTTTCGGCGGTGGAGCGCGTTCGCATCCTGGTGCAAGACGGAGACGCGGAACATCGCGCCCGGACGATGTTGGCGAAAGCCGGCGCGCACCTGACTGCGGTGGAATTCTTCCACATTTCGACGGACCGCGTTTGGACCCGCGACTACGGCCCGCTATTCGTCCATGACACAGCGGGCCGGGTTATTGCGACGAAATGGCGTTTCAATGGTTGGGCCAAGTATCCGAATCACCATATGGATCAGGATGCGGGGATGCGGATTGCGAATGTCGTATCGGCCCAGACTGTGTCGCCGCCGGTTGTTCTAGAGGGTGGCGCAATCGATGTGAACGGCGCGGGGCTGGCACTGGTTACAGAAGAGTGCCTGCTTAGCCCTGTGCAAGCCCGCAATCCACAACTCACTCGCGAAGAACTGGAAGCCGCTATCGCCGGATCTTTGGGTCTCTCGCGCTTCCTGTGGCTCAACCGCGGAATTACCGGGGACGATACACATGGACATATTGACGACACGGCACGCTTTGTCGACCCCGATACCGTCGTTGCGGCGACGGAAGACGATCCCGCCGATCCAAACTATGAGATTCTAACCGAGAACGAAAGCATTCTAGCCGATTATCCGGTTCGCGTGGTTCGGCTCCCGATGCCGAAACCGCTCTACTTTGCGGGCCAGCGACTGCCGGCGAGTTATGCCAACTTCTATATCGCGAATGAGTTGGTGCTGGTGCCGACGTTTAACGATCCGAACGACCGGCTTGCGCTGAATATTCTGGCCAGACTTTTCCCGGACCGTGAAGTCTGCGGAATCGATTCGACGGCGCTGGTTTGGGGCTTGGGAACACTGCACTGCATGACGCAGCAGGAACCGGCTCCCCTAGCGGAGTAACACCTTCAGAACTCCTTTGGTCGCGGCGCGCTGAAATGCCGCGGGAGCATCGCTAAGGGGGAACGTGCTATCGATCATTGAAGCTACGTCGATGTCCCCGGCGCGCAGTAGCTCTAACGCGGGTTCGAAGCGTCCGCATCGGGAACCGACCAGGCTGATCTCATTGACAATCACTGCCGCGGCATCGAACGCCACGTCGCCGTGTACCGTCGACTTCATCATCACGGTCCCGCGCGGACGGCACGCTGCGATGGCCTCACTCAAACCTTGGGCGGATCCCGTTGCGTCGACCACAAATCGAAACTCGCGGAGCGGCTTTTCGTCACGGCGTCCGAAGTGGGAGATCTTCGCTCCGTGGCGCGCTAATACTTGGGCGATGAGCGAGCCGAGCTTTCCCTTCCCCAGCACAGCAACCGGCTCCGCCTGAGGAATGTCGACTTGGTTCAGGATCTCGCAGGCGGCGGCGAGGGGCTCGGTAAACACGGCATGGTCGGTTGAGACCGTTTCGGGTACTTCGAGAAGGTTCGTTTCGGGCAGCGAAAGAAATTCCGCAAACGCGCCGGGATGTTTTACGATTCCGAGAACCGTGCGGCTCGGACAGTGCCGTCCCATTCCTTCGAGACAGAACGGGCACGCGCCGCAAGCCAGATTGATTTCGCCCACCACGCGTTTACCAATCCATCGCTGCGTTCCTTCTACAACTTCGCCGACAAACTCATGGCCGGGAATCCCCTGGAAGCCATAGTAGCCGCGTTGCAGTTCCAGATCTGTGTTGCAGATACCGGCGCGGAGCATACGGATGCGCGCATGTCCGGGCGGGAGCGGAGGGATTGCCGTCTCTCGCACAGAGACGTTTCCGCCTTCCAGATGAACAGCGATCAAGCTCCCAACACCTGCTGTGCGGCGCGGCGTCCCGTGGCGATGGCGCCGTGTACGGTTCCGCTATGACCCTGAAATTCGGTATGTTCGCCGGCAAAGAAAAGTGTTTCGTCGACTGGCATCGCCATAGTGCGATGCGCATCCAAAGCGCCTGCGGGAGTGTAGCTGTAAGCCCCGCACGCGTAGGGATCGGAATGCCAATTGTGGAAACAAGTAGTCACGATTTGATTTTCTACATCGCTCTCGCTTACCCCAAGTAAGTGGGCGAGCGACCCTACGGCATCGCGGATATTGAGATCGGGCCGGAACTTTGAACCGGAAGCCCACCCAACCAACACGGGAGCATATACCGGCAACGTCGACCACCATGTCGGCACAGGGACTCCGCTGCCGAACAGGAAGCCGAAATCCGCTACCCGTTCCCAAAAGCGTTCCCGGAACGACATGGTCACACGCATCACCTGGCCCATCTCAAGACGCCGAGCCGCATTGACGATCGCAGTAGGCTCAGGAGCGATCTGCAGGGCGTTGTGTTGGACCAACGGCAAAGGCACGGTCACGATGCATTTCGCCGCAGCGAAGTGTCCACGATTCGTTTCGATATCCACCTTTCCGCGGTCCCAGCGGATTTGGTCCACGATATGTTCAAGACGCAAGTCGGTCTTCTCCGGAAGAAGGGACTGGAGCACAGCAGCATATCCATGGATGAACCGAAACGCCCGGTCGCCCTCGATGTCGTCCGCAGCCTGTTGATCCTGAACCAGTGACGCTACGCTAATTTTCTCGGCAAACGCGGCGTTGAAGCCCTCTACATATCGGGTCGCTTCGGGCGCAGTGAGATGGGCATCGCGAAGAAATTGGGCAAAGCTGCGGTCCGGGTTCGCGTATCGGGGTAGACGATCAAACACGTGATCCTCATCCCACTTGCCCGCTGGGCTTAGCGTTCCACCATTCGATACGAAGTTCTCGCCCAACACCTCATACACGGACTGACCAAATCCGATGGACAATTCCCAAAGTTCGGGCGAACGTCCATGAACGAATTCAGCGCCCAGTTCCACCGGGGTAGCAACTCGCGGATCGAACTCGGTATAAACGCGGCCGCCGACGCGGCCCCGAGCTTCCAACAGAGTCACTTTCGCGCCAGCCGCCATCAACTCCCGGGTGGCCGCAAGCCCAGCCGCTCCGGCCCCAATTACCAGGACATCCATCATTTCAGTACAGATGCTCATCCCGGCAGAAAAATTGCAGAACGATTTGCCGAGGTTCGATATGAAACGTACTGCACTCTTATTCGCACTGTCGATTCCCGCATTAGCTCAAACACAGACAACGCCTCCACCGCAAACTGCGCCCGGGCAAAAGATGGACGATCAGCCCAGCCGCACGGCGCGTCCAAAGACGAATCGCAAACGGGATGCGACCACGGTTCCTCCCGCAAATAGCCCCCGGACAGCTCCTACGGATCCAAGCGCTCCCCGCACACCGGTCAACCCGACCGATCCGACCCAGCAAACCGTGAAGCCAAACGATCCCACAAAGCCGACGGTAAAGCCGCCTTCCGAGTGAGACAATCAGGCTAGTGGCCACTCAAGCGCCTGTTCGCGTAATCCGCGTTTCTCCCGGAGCGCGGTTTGCCCGATTCTTTACGCGTAAGCCTGGCATTATCCTGCTATCCACGCTGGCTGTGTTTGCAGTTGTATCTATTTCTGTTTTCACTTACTTTTACCTCCAGTATTCCAAGCTCATTGACAACAAACTGCGGGGCGGTCCGTTTACAACCACTTCTAAGATTTATGCCGCTCCGCAGACTGTTGCCGTTGGTGAAGTCATTACTCCCGCCGAGATTGTTGCACGGCTTCGGCGTAGCGGCTATAGTGAATCCCGCTCGAACCGAGTGGGCTGGTTTACGTCGAAGGCAGAATCCGTAGAAGTATTTCCTGGACCACAATCCGTTTTCGATCAGGAAGCGGGAGTTATTGATTTTGGCGCGGGAAAAATAACGCGCATTGTTTCGCTCCGGGACAATACGCCGCGGAATCAGTTTCAGCTTGAACCGCAGCTCATCACGAATCTTTACGACAGGAATCGCGAAAAGCGTCGTCTGGTGAAATACGATGAAATTCCGGAAACCATGGTGCACGCCTTGATTTCGGTGGAAGATAAGCGCTTCTTCCAGCATGTCGGTTTCGATCCCATCGGGATTATTCGTGCCGCGTACGTCGACGTGAAAGACCGGCGCAATGCGCAGGGCGCTTCGACGTTAAGTCAACAACTCGCTCGCGGCATGTTCCTGAGCAATGACAAGAATCTGAAGCGCAAGTTGGAAGAGTTGATGATTACGCTCGTGCTGGAGCAGAAGCTCTCGAAGAAGGAAATTTTCGAGTTTTACTGCAACCAGATCGATTTGGGTCATAAAGGTAGTTTCACGATTCGCGGATTTGGTGAAGCGTCCGAAGCGTACTTGGGTAAGAATCTTCGTAACATCAGTGCGGCAGATGCGGCTACGCTTGCCGGGATGGTGCAGCGGCCGAGTTACTTCAATCCCTATCGGCATCCAGAGCGAGTGGTGGACCGACGTAACGTGGTCCTCAGCTTGATGCGGCAGAACAACTATCTGGACGATCGCCAATATGCGGTAGCCGCCGAGTCGCCTTTGAAGCTTGCCAGCGCGGCTTCGGGCGAGTCCTCCGAGACCGCCTACTTCGTCGACCTTCTTCATGACGAACTCACCAGTAAGTTCCAGGATTACGATTTCCAGTCGCAGGCCTACCGGGTTTATTCGTCTCTCGACCTCGATTTGCAGCGTGCTGCAAATGACGCCGTGCGAAGCGGCATGGCCGCTGTTGACGAACAACTGCGTAAACAGAAGCGGTTCAAAGGCGTAGATTTTCCGGAGCCTCAGGTGGCGCTCATCGCGCTTGATCCACATACCGGGCAGATTAAGGCCGTGGTTGGGGGCCGCAATTACGGGACCAGCCAGTTGAATCACATCATGGCCAAGCGGCAGCCTGGCTCAATTTTCAAGCCGTGGGTGTATGCAGCGGCAATGAACACCGGCATTTCCGGCGGTACCCGCACCCTCACTCCCGCGACGACCTTGGTGGATGAGCCGACAACCTTCTGGTATGACGGTAAGCCATACGAGCCCGGCAACTTCAAGCAGGAATATCACGGAGTAACGACGCTACGGACAGCGCTCGCGAAATCGATGAACATCGCCGCAGTTAAAGTTGCGGAGATGGTTGGCTACCCGGCGGTGGTCAGTTTAGCCAAGAAGGCCGGGCTGAACGAAGACATTCGAGCGACACCCGCAATGGCGCTTGGCTCCTATGAGGCTACACCGATCGAAATGGCGGGTTCTTACACCGTGTTCGGCAACAAAGGCGTTTATGTTCGTCCTACGTTTGTATCGGAGATCCGAGGCAGCGATGGATCGAATATTTATCAGGAGCATCCGGAGACGAAGCAAGTTCTCGACCCGCGAGTGAACTATCTGATGGTCAGCCTGCTGGAAGAAGTCATGCGTAGCGGTACGGCGGCGGGTGTTCGGGGTCGCGGATTTACCGTTCCTGCAGCCGGTAAAACGGGAACATCTCACGATGGATGGTTCGCTGGTTTTACGTCTGAGCTTCTCTGCGTGGTGTGGGTGGGGTTCGATGACAACCGAGAGTTGAATCTGGAAGGGGCGCATTCGGCGCTTCCGATCTGGACGGACTTCATGAAGAAGGCGCTGCAGTACAGTTCCTATCGCAATGCCAAACCTTTCCCTTCGCCAGAAGGGATTGTCACGGTCACAATCGATCCCGAGTCCGGGATGCCTGCCACAGCAATGTGTCCGACGAAGCGATCCGAAGTATTTATTTCCGGCACGGAGCCAGTGGGTAGCTGCCCACTTCACGGTGGCGCAACAACCGATAATCTCCAGGTGACCGGCTGGGATGTACCCACCACCAAAACAGCCGCCCCGGCACAGCCGCCCCATGATGAAGAAGACTTGCAGGCAAGTGCAGAGGGTGCCGGGGCGAGAAAGAAGAAGGGCATTTTCCGGCGGATGTTTGGGAAGTAGAGAACCGCTCCCGAGTTTGTGATCTAATAGGGCCAAATAGGAGCTTCTATGATCCTGGGCTCGATCTATCTCGTTCTCTCTTTCCTTTCCGCCGACAGCCAGAATTTTATCGATCCATCTACCGGCACGCGCGGTGGGCTTCCTCAAGAGCGCTCGGAGAAGCGCCATGAACTCACTCCGGAGCAGCGGGGAGACATTTTGATGGCCCGGAAGGAATACCGGCAAGCGGTCGATGTGTATCGCGAAGGTTCGCCGAATTCCGCGATTCTTCACAACAAGGCGGGGATTGCGTTTCACCAGATGCTAAATCTGGCAGCGGCCCGTAAAGAATATCAAACCGCGATAAAGCTGGATCGGAATTATTCCGAGGCGCTCAACAATTTGGGGACAACGTATTACTCGGAGAAGAGCTATCGTCGAGCCATCCGGCTCTATAAGCAGGCCATCAAACTGTCACCCGAAGCGGCTTCCATCTATAGCAATCTGGGCACGGCGTATTTCGGGCGTAAGGATTATAAAAACGCCACCAGCAGCTACCAAAAAGCGCTGGAACTGGATCCGCTGGTCTTCGAATCTCATAGCCAGGTGGGAACCAGCATGCAGGACCGCGCCGTAGCGGACCGCGCTCGCTACCATTACGAAATGGCGCGTATT
>CAXSIG010000038.1:0-16821 GCA_964237255.1 uncultured Bryobacteraceae bacterium | reverse complement strand
CGATGAGGCGATTCACGCCGATCTCAAAGTAGTAACCGGTTCCGTGCTAACGCCAGGCTCCGTTTCGAAGGGACCGGCGGGCTATCTCATCAGCGGCAATCTCAACGAAAGCTTTGACGCGGTGAATCGACTCCTCGCCAAAGGTGTCACGGTCCGCCGCGTCGATAAGCCATCCGGTGCAGCCAAGCCCGGTGACTTCGTGATTGCGTCCGCGCCCGATGCCGAACTCGCCGCAATTTCAAAAAGCACGGGCGTCGACTTTCGTCCTTTATCGGGCCCTATCACCAACGGTATCCACGACGTACGCAAACTCCGGATCGGTATGTACCAGCGCTACGGCGGCGGCAACATCGACGAAGGGTGGACCCGCTTACTTCTGGAAAAGTTCAGCTTCACATCTGTTCCCATCCTGGACGCGGAAATCAAGAAAGGTGAATTAAACGGAAAGTTCGACGTGATCATCTTTCCGGAAGATACAACTGCGACGATCACTGGCGAGGGCGCGGGTGGCGCGCAGGCTACCGGTGCAGGCGGTGCCCGTGGCGGGCGGAATGCAGCGCCGCCGACAACCCCAACAGCGACAACCCCAACAGCGACAACCCCACCGGCAGCGGCCTCAGCGCCCGCTCCGGCTGCGGGAGGTGGCTTCGGTGCGATTCCACTTCCACCGGAGTATCGAACCGGTATCGGCGCGGAAGGGGTAGCATCGCTTCGTGCTTTCGTTCAAAAAGGGGGAACGCTGGTCACCCTGGGTGGCGCGAGCAACTTCGCGATTGACCGGTTCGGCTTGAGTGTTCGCAATGCGGTGTCTACTAAAACAACGAAAGAGTTCTGGTGTCCCGGCTCAACGCTGAAGGTGAAAGTCGACAATACAAACCCGTTAGCTTACGGCATGCCGTCCGACGCGTTGGCGGTTTATCTGATGGGAGATCCTGCATTTGTTCTTACTCCAACCGCGCATAACGAACGTTATGAAGTCATCGTTCGGTATGCCGATCGCGATGTTTTGCAAAGCGGCTGGCTGGTAGGAGAGGACAACATCGCCAAGACGGGGGGAGTGGTAACCGCGCACATGGGTACGGGGAAGTTTGTTCTGATTGGTTTCCGAACGCAGCACCGGGCTCAAACGTACGGCACATTTAAACTTCTCTTCAACAACTTAATCGATTAGGTAATCATCGGGCATAAGCCGACTCTATGCTCGGCCTATGCCCGGATGGAGGCGGATTAAGTTGTTACTGCCGAACGTCCTCCTTGTTGTTGGAACCGATGAGCGACTTTCTCTTCCGAAGAGCGATGAGAAGACTTACGCCGGCGCCCAAAGAAGCCCAAGTGCCGGGTTCCGGAGTCGCGCTGGAACCTGCCGACCCTGCATAGTCAAGACCGAAAGACGATCCCGCGCGTTGAGCCACTGCGAACTGAAGGCTGTTCGACCCGGATACCAAGTACATAGCAGGGAGAACGACGGTGGTTAGGACCGTGCAGTTTGGCGTAGTGTCCGAACAGGTGCTGTATGTATTGCCTGTTCCGGACGCCTCAGTAATCAGCACGTGCCCGTTCAGGACTACGGAACTGGAATCGTCGGCATAAAGCGAAACGGTACCATTCGTTGTCAGGTCGGTCGCTGCCAGGGTGAAGGTTTGCGTGAACGTGACGATGGTTCCATTCGGAGGAGCGAAGAAACCTGCCGTCGAAGGATCGCCTGTATTGCCATAAGAGATCCATTGAGATCCGGCAATCGGGTTTGACCAGCCGGGATTTTTGACGATAACAACGTTGGGTCCGACGGAGTTGGATTCCGACGGAGTAGAGGCGGTCGAATTGCTAAAGAACTGAACGGTGGCAGCCCCTGCTTGGAGTGTTAGTGAAGCTCCAATCAGAAGTAAGTGCAAAGTGGTTTTCATGATTCGACACTAACAATTAAACTTACTAGTTACGAGAGTAAGCGCGCGATCCAGGCTCACCAAGTACCCCCATTACTTATTCAATAGAATAAGTACGTAAGGTAAGTGCCCCGGTAACTTAGTAAATCTAATAGGAGTAGGGCTTATTTCCGAGGGGCTTGACGGGGTGTTTATACCTGCTTACAATAGTCCAACTATCGCAGGCCCTGTCAGCCCGCTCATTTCTAGTGAGGCATTCATGGCACAACTCAAACGCGCATCGTTCTTTTGCCTGGTAGTAGCGACAGCTCTCACGGCTCAAGTCACTACAGGCCGCTTGGAAGGTACAGTTACCGATACGCAGAAGGCCAGCGTAGCCGGCGCCCATGTCAGTGTGACCAACCGTAGTACCGGACCAGATATACAAACCGTGACCGATGAAAAGGGCAACTGGAATGTTCCCTCCCTGGATACGGCACTTTACGCCGTCAGCGTCACCCACCCCGGATTTAAGACCGCCACCTTCGACAACGTCAAGATCGACGCCGGGGTCCCGGCCACGTTGAACGTCACTCTTGAGATTGGATCGGTAACGGAGACAGTAGAAGTGCAAGCCGGGGCCGAGATTCTACAAACCGCCACAGCCACGGTCACCTCAACGCTTGAAGGCAAGCAGCTTCACGAACTACCGTTCACCAGCCGCAATTTGACTGAACTGATCGTCACGCAACCGGGCAGCGCAACGCCCGGCGTCCCGCGCAGTACATCGGTATACGGGCTGCCCCAGAGCTCTCTCAATGTGACGCTGGACGGCATCAATATCCAGGACAACAGCAACCGTTCGAGCGACGGGTTTTTCAACGCGCTTTTCCCTCGCGCAGACGCTATTGAGGAGATGACGGTGACCAGCGCAGCTGCCGGAGCGGACAGCAACGCGGAAGGAGCCGTTCAAGTGAAGATGGTTACTCGTGCCGGGACCAATGTCTTTCACGGCGCTCTTTTTGAACAACACCGCAACCAGTTCTTCAACTCGAATTACTATTTCAATAATCTAACCGGTCAGCCCCGGGACCACATCGTGTTTAACCAGTTTGGCGGTTTCGTCGGCGGTCCAATCCGGCGCAACAAGGTATTCTTCTTCGCTCACATGGAAGCTTTCCAGCTTCCCCAAACCTATACAGAGCCCACCGGCACTGTTCTTACGCCCGAAGCGCTCTCCGGAATTTTCCGTTACGGCGATAACAAGGGCACATTCCGCTCGGTGAATCTCTTCCAGCTTGCGGCGGCTAACGGGTACACATCCACTCCGGACCCGGTAATCAATAAGGCGCTTCAACAAATTGCGTCGTTAACAAACGGTTTCCCAGGCGTGCAGAGCCGCATTTCGAGCGCGAGCGACTATAACCGGAATAACCTGAACTTTCAAAGCAAGGGCGGCAACTACCGGCGATTCCCCACCACGCGCCTCGATTACAACGCTACCGAAAAACAGCACATTGAAGTCGTATATAACTACCAGACAAATATTCGCAGGCCGGATGGCGTGAACGTCGGCACCGCTAGTCCTGTGTTTCCCGGCACGCAGAATGTCCTGAACGGCAGCGAGCCCGGCAATCAGGGCGGCATTGCGTTTTCCGCCGTTGCCGCTCTTCGTTCCACCTGGACGTCGCACATCACCAGCGAAGCGCGCTTCGGACTTACGGGCGGTACCGTAATCTTCAATAACGGCATCTCTCCGGGCGACTTTGCCCAATTTCTTGGCTATGCGCCCATCTTCGGTGGAACCGCGTGCGGCAGCGCATATGTCACCTGCCCTTATCGCACCACCGGTCAAACGCGCCGCAACACACCGTTGAAACAAGGCAATGGAAACCTGACCTGGTCGAAGGGCGAACACCTGCTGAACTTCGGCGGTAGCTTTACCCAAGTAAACTCCTGGACCACTTCCGTGAACGGAACCCAGTTCGTACCGACCGTCGCCTTCGGAGTGGCGTCAACGGACCCGGTGATTAGCGGCGCGAACGCGATCTTTACCGCCGCTAACTTTCCCGGTGCAAACGTGACAGACTACCAAACCAATGCGCCGCTCCTCTACGCCTTGCTCACGGGACGAGTCTCCGCAATCTCGCGAAGCGTGGTTCTGGGTGACGATACGAAGACGTACGGCCAGAATCAGCCGGTTGTCAAAAATCGCCAACGGGAAATCGGTCTCTACTTTCAGGACTCGTGGCGGTTCACGCCGCGCTTGACGGTCAACTATGGCCTTCGCTGGGACCGTCAAAACGCGCCGGTGAATCTGAACGGGGTTTACACGCGTCCAGGCTATGACGGCGTCTTCGGCGTTTCTGGCGCGGGCAATCTGTTCATGCCCGGAACACTCACGGGCTCCGCGCCGGTATTCAACCTGGTTGCTCCCGGAACCGCGGGCTTCGATCAGGGCTTGCAACTCTCGCCTTCCGTCGGCATGGCGTACGTTCTTCCGAAATTCAGTTTTAAGCCACTCGCGTGGCTTACCGGCTCTTCGGGAAACAGCGTCATTCGCGGCGGTTACGCGATCAACACGATCCGGGAAGATGCTTCCACATTCGCCACATGGGCGAGTAATCAAGGGCGCACCATTGCGCTTAATCTCGATCCGACGACGACTCCCGCGCAGTTCGGACCTGCCGGCTCCGTTCTCTTCCGCAATCCGCTTCCTTCGCTTCCCGCGCCGACTACGCCATCGTTCCCTATTGCCGCAATTGCCACCAATAGCGTGAATGAGTTCGGTTTTCAACGCCAGCTCACCCGCGATACGGTAATGGAACTCCGGTACATCGGCAATCACGGCACCGACCTCTGGCGCACAATCAATCTGAACGAAGTCAATATTTTCGAGAACGGTTTCCTGAATGAGTTCAAAGTTGCTCAATCGAACTTGGCGCTAGCCCGTCAGACAAACCCCACCAGTTCGCAATACTTCGGACTTCCCGGCCAAGCCGCGCTGCCTATTATTACGACGGCCCTGGCCAGCAATACCGACACCACCAGCGCCACCCAAATCGCGCAAGGCCAAGCCGGCGCTCTCGCCACTGCCATCGCAACCAACGCCACCCGCTTGGGCCGGCTAACCGCAGCGAAATATCCGGTCAACCTCTTCCAGGCGAATCCCACACTCCTGTCCGGCGCCGCGAACCTGCTGGTGAATGGCGGGAATTCGAATTATCACGGGCTTCAGGTGGAGATCCGTCGCCGTCTCTCAAAAGGCCTGCTGGTGCAGGGCAGCTATGTGTGGTCGCACTCCATCACGAATGAATTCTCGAACGGAGTGGGCGGAGGCTACACCACACTCCGAAATGTGGGTTACGACAAGAGTCCGTCTCCTTACGACATCCGGCATGCCTTGAAGCTAAATTGGATTTACGAATTGCCGTTCGGCCAAGGACGCATGTTTCTCGATCACGTAAATAACGGCATTGCGCGTCACGCGTTGGAGGGCTGGTCGCTTGCGTCCATCACGCGCATTCAATCCGGCTCCCCCATTCGCCTGCTTAGTGGACGCGCCACCTTCAACGGTAATGATTCCGGCGTTGTCCTTCACAACATTACCGCCAGCCAATTGCAGGACATGATGTCGATTCGCAAGACTACGCAGGTATCGAACGGCGTGCCGCAGGGGGCCGTGTATTACCTGCCGCAACCGATCATCGACAATACTCTTGCTGCCTTCGAGCTAGGTGGCAAGACGCTGGCAAATCTCGATCCCAACGCACCTTACGTAGGGCCGCCGACTACGGCCGGCGAATTGGGTCAAAGAATTTTCCTGTACGGCCCCATGCAGCAGAAGTGGGACGTCAGCTTGATTAAGAAAACCCGGATCAATGAGAAGTTCAATGTTGAATTCCGCATGCAGGCCTTAAACGTTTTCAACCTGACCAACTTTTTGCTTTTCGTTCCTGGCAACGGCATTACCACCACCAGCACGGTTGGATCGGCTTTTGGCCAAGTCCCGACCAACGGCGCTTACCGCGATCTCTCAAATACAAACGACCCGGGCGGACGTATCCTGGAGTTCTCGTTGCGCTTGAACTTCTGATATGTATCGACTCGTTTTTTTCCTGGCAAGCGTCACCATTTGTCTCGCCCAAACGGCGACCGATCACGACTACACGATTCCGGAGTTCACCTTCAACTCCGGCGAGGTGCTACGCGACCTTCGGATTCACTACACAACCATCGGCAGCCCGCATCGAAACGCCGCCGGACACGTTGACAACGCGGTTCTGATCGGCCACGGCACAGGTGGAACCGGCCGCTCGCTGGCGAGTTCTCCCGGATTCGCCGGGGAACTCTTCGGCAAAGGCCAGCCGCTCGACGCGGAGAAATATTACCTCATCTTCACTGACGGCATTGGCCACGGAAAATCCAGCAAGCCGAGCGATGGGATGCATGCGAAGTTTCCGCATTACCGCTATGGCGACATGGTCCGGGCGCAGTATCTTCTTCTCCACGATGGTATGAATGTCGATCATCTGCGGCTTGTTATGGGAACCTCGATGGGCGCCATGCACGCCTGGGTTTGGGGCGAGATGTATCCCGATTATATGGACGCCCTTATGCCCCTGGCGAGCAAGACCGTGGAAATCGCGGGCCGCAATCGCATGCTGCGGGATATGGTGATCGACAGTATTCGGACTGACCCAGAATGGAAAAACGGTGAATACACTGCAGCGCCGCACGGCTTAATTGCCGCTCAGTTCGGATTGTTCATGATGACCAGCAGCCCGCTGCAACTGTATAAGGCCAACCCGACCCGCGAGGCCGCCGACAAAGCTTTCCAGGTGTTGAAGCAGCGAGCCATGCGCGTAGACGCCAACGACATGCTGTATCAATACGAATCGTCAGAAGACTACAATCCGCAACCAATGCTGGAGAAGATCAAAGCTCCGCTTTTTGCTGTCAACTCCGCCGACGACGAAGTAAACCCGCCCGAACTAGGGATGATGGAGCGCGACATCAAGCGAGTCGCTAAAGGGCGCTATATTTTGATCCCCACAAGTGATGAAACCCGCGGCCATGGCACGCACACCCGAGCCGCGTTGTGGAAGAACTACTTGGTCGAATTACTGCGAATATCCGAGCCAAGTTGACTATGCGAGCTTTCCCGTACCGAACTTAGAAGTTAAATTTCAACGCCAACTGAATCTGTCGCATCGGGCTAGACGTGCCCGTAATCTTCCCGAAACTTGATGCGGGCGCAACGTTGGAACCGTTGTTCCAACCCAACTGACCGCCAAAGTTCAGCAGCACATGGTTAGGAGCATTGAACATCTCCGTGCGAAACTCGACGTTCTTCCCTTCGGCGATGCGGAAAAATTTAAAGACCGAAACGTCCTGGTTGCCTAACCAGGGACCTCGCAGGTTGTTTCGACCGCAGTTTCCGAATGTAGCTGTAAGTGGGTTCGAAAATGCCGCAGGATTGAACCACCCATTCTGGCCATTGTTCGGAAGGACAGGATCGATCCCGGAATTGCAATTTAGCCGAGTGGCGTTCGAAATGAAGTTGGTCCCGCCGGAATCCCATGACGACGTATTGATGGTCCCGCCGCTTTGCAACGTAGTAATGGTACTGGCTTGCCAACCGCCGACCACCTGATTCAGAACTCCTCCGCGATTCAGGAATTGTTTACCTTTACCGAACGGCAGTGAATAAAGAATGGACGCTACGAAGCGATTCGGAATATTGTAATCCGACGGGCCGTATTCACATCGCAATGGGCAGCGTGCATCTTGCGGCGAGAAGTCGCTTCCCACCGTGCCGCGAATCGCGCTGGTCTCATCGATGGACCTGGACCACGTATAAGCGAATAGTGTGTTTAAGTTGGTTCCGAAACGTTGCGTGAACTTGAACGCCAATGCGTTGTAGTTTCCGTTAGCGTCCGCATTCAGATACTGGATCCCGGATGCTCCGAATTCTTGATACGGCAGGCGTTGCAGCGCCGATAGTGTGGGGCTCAGTATGCCTTGATTCTGATTCGAAAGGTAAGCCAGATGGCGGCTCAGCGAACCGGTATAGCCGATTTCCAGGGAGCTCGATTGTCCGATTGTTCGTTGAACATTGAAGATGTACTGCATGGTCGTCGCCGTGGGAAGGTGTGAGTTCGCGCCCCAGACCAGGCTGATCGGCACCGTTACAGGTAGCGATGCGGTGTTGATGAAATTGGTGTAGCTAAACGTAGGCACATCGTAGTTGTGTTGCACCAGAGTTGTGGTTCGTCCTCCGAAGCCGCGGGAAAGATCGAAGATCGAGTTCTTGCTTTCCTCTGAATAGAAGATTCCGAAACCGGTGCGGATAGACCACTTATCCGACGGACTATAGGCGATCCCGAACCGGGGAGCGAAGTTCCGATAGTTGGTATTGATTAGCCTGTCGCCTAACCGGCCATCGCGAGCCACTTGCAATGGTGGTCCGGAACTCGCCCCGGCACCCACCCAATAGGGCGCGTAGCGAAAGGCCGTGCCTTCGTAGAAATCGCCGGTACCTGTCCGTACGTAAACGGGGTGCTTGCTCAAATCTTGTACGTTCGCAACGTTTGGCAATGGCTGGTTCAGTTGCACGTTGGGCTGAAAACCATATTTATCGAGGAGTGGTTGCGCTACTTCCCAACGGAAGCCCAGGCTCAAGGTCAACTTCGGACTAACGCGCCAGGTGTCGTCGATGTACGTCGCCCATTCACTGTTCCGGAAATCGGCCTTTGCCAGCGCCACCGCGATAATTGCGTTATAAGTATCGCCCAACAGAAAATCTGCTCCCGTATAACCACCGGACGGTTGGGCGGCTGTGGCGCTGGTTGGCGTATAGATCTGTGTAAATCGATTGTCGAAGTAAAACTGACCGCGGGGGAATTCGTTTCCTAACTGCGGAAACATGTTGTATCGGTATTCGCCGCCGAACCGCAGCGAGTGCTTTCCGAATACCCAGGAGAAGTTATCTACGAACTGGAAGTACTTATCGTTGATTTGGAATGGGCTGCTGGTAGGGTTACCGAAGCTATTCAGATTTTGTGCTAGCTGAATGTTCGGTATGCCCCAAGAGTTTGGATCCGTGACCTTAACCGGTATCCCCAGCTCGGCATCCACATCTTCTTTTCCGGCCAACTGCTGGGTAATGTTGTTGAACAAATTGTTGTATCCAAAGCGGGCCTCATTCACCTTGGTGGGCGAGAAAGTTCTGACATTGGACAACACCCACTGACTGGCGCGCGTGTACAATACGTTGCCGTCATTCAACCCGAGCGAGGGATTTGCGGCAAAGGTGGATTCGTCATTCCAACTGTATCGGCCAAACCACTGCGATTTCGAGCTCTCATTGAAATCGATGCGTTCCGTCACCGTGTCTTTGTCCACAGGAACCGTTAAACCGTATTGGAGGTTGTTGAAAGGAAGCCCGTTCCCGGTGGGGAGATTCGGCGCGGGCATGTATTTCAGGAGGAGCAAGGACCCTGGGCTCAATCGGCTCTTCGGGATTTGGTTGTTCGGAAATAGCGTCTGTGTGATGTTTGGATACGTTCCGGAACGAGAGTTCGGGTCCGCTAGCGGATACAGGGGCAGCACGGAAGAAAAATCGCCATTGCGCATTTCGTTTGTGAGCACCGTGCCCAAGGAATTCGTTGTCTTCCGAGATTTGAACCCTTCAAAGTTCGACATGAAGAACAGCCGGTTCTTACCATTAAACAGCTTCGGGATCTGAACCGGTCCGCTCAGCGTGTAGCCGTATTGGTTCTGTTTAAACGGAGCCTTCTTGGGCGGAAGGTTCGTCGCACTTCGGCTAGCCGATGCGAAATCGTAATCTTTGGCGTCCAGCTTGTCGTTGCGAAGGAACTCGAACAAGGTTCCGTGATACGTATTCCCGCCGGGTTTGGTGGAGACGTTTACCTGCCCCGCTTCCCGCCCGAACTCAGCCGGATAAATACCCGTCTGGACTTTAAACTCCAGCAGCGCGTCCACCGACGGTTGCAGGATGTAAGTATTGAAATCGATGTCGGTGTTTGTGATGCCGTCCAGTGTGAAGTTCTGCCAAGTGGATCGCGATCCCGAAATGGCGATGGTAAGTGATCCACGCGATCCGCCAAGCCGCCCGGACGCCTGCGCCGCGGGAACGAAGCCGTACGTCACGTTCGGACTCAGCGCCACGAGGCTGAAAAAGCTGCGCCCATTCAAAGGCAATTCCGTGATGCGCGCCTCCTCAATAACCGTTCCGACGGTTGCGTTCTCCGTGTTCAACTGCGCCGTGTTTGCCGCGACCTCCACCGTCTGCGTCGACTGCCCTAATCGAAGCTGAAAATCAACTCGGGCGGTCTGTTGAACCTGAATTTCAATATTGGTCTTCACGACAGTATCGAAGCCCTGCACCGCTACTTTCAGCGAGTAGAAACCCGGCGTCAGATCGGGGACAAGATAAAGGCCGGAGTTATTCGTTACGGTTTCACGCGAGACATTCGTCTGTGTGTTCGTGACCGTGATCGGGGCGTTCGGGACGATGGCGCCGGTCGCATCTGTAACTTCGCCGGTAATCGCACCAGCGGTTTGAGCCAGCGCGGCGGCGGAAGCGGCGCAGAAAAGAACTACGGCGAGAGATAACCTTTGCATTTGAAGCCTCCTACAGGGGAGTTGAAATTTGAAGTTAGCCTATCACAACCAAATTGCTGGCACACGGGTTACTCGCTCTCAATCTTGCCGCGTTCGGGCCCAACCCTCGCGTAATGAATGTTTGAGGTCCGGTCGTCTCCCGTTCATAATACGAAGGAACTACTACTGCAAAAATCTCGTAACTGTTATGTTCTGCCTTTGTCAGGTATCCCATGCAAACCGATAGCGCGATAGAAACCGCCGGCCTCACAAAAAGCTTCAGCCGCGGCTGGCGTGGCAAGCCATTCCTTGCGGTCGACGGCATCTCCCTCAATGTTCGCCGTGGCACAACTTTTGGGCTCCTCGGCCCCAACGGAGCAGGGAAAACGACGTTCGTCAAAATGCTGCTTTCGGCCACACATCCTACGTCGGGGTATGCGAAGGTCTTTGGCGAAGATTCCCGAGTCGCTCACGCTCGGCGTCCAATTGGCTATCTTCCCGAAAATCACCGCTTCCCCACTTACATGACAGGCGCGGGGATGCTGGATTTTTACGGTGCGCTCAGCGGGCTCGACGCTCCTACGAGAAAACGGCGCATCCCCGAACTCCTCGAAATGGTCGGTCTTAAGGACTGGGCAGGCACCCGCCTCGGCAAATATTCGAAAGGTATGCTGCAACGCGTCGGACTCGCGCAGGCGCTTATGCACGAACCGCAGCTCCTGGTGCTTGACGAACCTTCCGACGGCGTCGATCCTGTAGGTCGCAAGCAAATTCGGGATATTCTCGAAGCGCTGGAACAAAAAGGCGTCACCATCTTTCTGAATTCTCACTTGTTGGTGGAAGTGGAACTGTTCTGCCGCGACGTCGCGATCATCTACCGCGGAAAAGTAGCGCTCGAAGGATCGGTGGCTGAACTTACGGCGGGCAGCGGATACCGCGTGGAAGCCGAGCAAGTTCCGGAGCGCCTGGAAACCGAACTGCGCACCAAGGGCAAAGGTTTTTCCCACAACGAAGGCACGCTTGCGATTCTGTTCGACAACCGGGAAGACGCGAACCAGGCGCTCGACACCTTGCGCTCGGAAGGTTGCGCGATCGAAAAATTCGGACGTGTCCACAGTTCGCTGGAAGAAGTTTTCATGAGGACTGTCAGTGGCAAATAACTTTCTGATTCAGACCGGCGCACTCATCAAGGATACGTTCCGCGAGGCGTCCGCGCGCAAAATCATCTGGGGCTTTTTTGGATGCTCCACAGTGCTGGTCTTGTTCTTGCTTCTGATCGTCAAGATCGATATCGTGCAAGGCGCGATGGCGACCATGACCATCTTCGGCAAGACCCAGAGCATGGATCCCGCGAAGGCTGTCCGAGGTACGCACGCTGTGGTGTCGAACTTCCTGTACGGATTCGGAATGCTCCTTGCGATCCTGGCCTCCGCCGGTTTGATTCCCACCATTTTCGAGCCGGGCCGCATCGAGTTGTTGCTTTCAAAACCTGTCGAACGCTGGCACATCCTGCTCGGCCGTTACATCGGCAACTTACTTGTGATCGCCGTAAATATCTTTTATCCGGTGATCGCCGTGTGGATTATTCTCGGCGTGAAGACCGGCGTCTGGACCGCCTCCTTCGTGTGGGGTAGCCTGCTCACGCTTTTCATGTTCGGCGTGTATCTTTCGGTGATCCTGCTGGTAGGCGTTCTGTGGGAAAGCGCGGTGGTCTCCACCATGGTCACGTTCGGATTGATCGTCCTCAGCCTGATTGTGGTGAACAAGAATGTATTGGTTCGCCTGCTTAGCTCGGAATGGAGTCGCGACATCGTTCGCGGTCTGTATTACCTGCTTCCGAAAGTTGTAGATGTCGCGAACATGTTGCGGAATATCATCCAACAGCAGCCAATCGAAAGCTGGATGCCCGTCTGGAGCACCGCCCTATTTGGCCTTGTTTGTCTTGGCTCCGGACTCTGGATTTTTCAAAGGCGGAACTTCTGATGCGAATCGCCCTTTTCCTGTTCGCTCTAGCAACTCTTCATGCTGCGGAACGTATCGACAATGTTCTTCAGAGGCTTGTCCCGCACGACACCGTTAGTCTCTTCGGCGCACAAATGGACCAGGTCAAATCCACGCCGCTTTATCAGAAGCTCATTGTCGAACAAAAACTGGGCGACCTTGACGCGTTTGCGACCCGGACCGGCTTCGATCCGCGGCGCGATGTTCGTGAGCTCTTAGTCGCGTCCGACCTGGCCAAGAAGTCCGGCGTCCTTCTTGCGCGAGGTAACTTCCACATCAACCAGGCCGTTCTTCAAGCGAACAAAGACGTGCGCCGTTCCCAATATCGCGGCTATACATTTTGGACTGACACCGCGCAGGATAACGGCTTCTGCATTATGGACTCTACCCTCGCCATTGCCGGACCGGTAGTATCCATGCGCGCCGTGCTCGATCAATATAAATCGACAAATACTCGCCAGACATCGCCGTTACTACAGAAGGCCCTGGCGGTCCCAATACGTAATCAAGTCTGGCTTGTCTCGTCGGGCGGGGCCGACTTCCTCGCCAACAATACGCCTATTGACGGCGCCGCTTCGAACTTCGTGAAGATCTTCCGCAATCTGGAAGGGACGCTCGTCGAAGCCGATTTGAGCCGTGGTCTGAATGCCAGAATATTTGGCGCTTGCAAGACCGAAGCGGATGCGAAAACCCTGTCGGACGCGGCGCGCGGTTTGATTGGATTTGGACGCCTTAGCGTCCCGGATTCCCAGCCGCAACTGTTGCGCGTATGGGATGGAATTCAAGTCGCGCAGCAAGGACGAAGTCTGACCGTTAATGCCGATCTAACGCCGGAACTCATCCAGCAGTTACTTCAGCTCACGCAATCGGCCCCGCGCAAACCTAGTGACCGAAGTTCATTTTATTCTTCGGAGGAGGAATCGCATCGCCCAAAATCGAAGTCCCCCCCTCACTAATGTAATTGCGGTTCCAGGAAGGAATGGAAACCACCACATCCCCCGTGACAATCGCTTGGCATCCCAATCGCGATCCAACCTGGTAATCGGCTGCCGTCTCGCAACGGTCCAGTTCGTCGTCTTCCTCTTCCGATAGGTTTTGCGCGCCCTCTTTCACTACGACATGGCATGTGGTGCAGGCGCAGTTTCCGCCACAGGCATGTTCCAGGTGAAAGCCGTTGTTAATTGCGATATCCAAAAGGGATTCCGGCAGGCCATGTTCTTGATAGGGAAGTTTGCCCGGCTCGAACTCAAACGTCTAATTTGCGGGCAGGAAAGTTACTTTAGGCACTAAGTTTAATGATACCGTAGCTACAGATCAGGACCATCTCTATGGAGAAATGGTGATACTCTGGATCGAGCATGGAATCACACGTTCGGAGCATCACGAAGGCTGTTACGTACCGGATCTTCGGCTCTGCGTCCACTGCGTTGATCGTTTTCTTTTTCACGAAGAACGCGAGTGCATCGCTTGGGGCTGGTGTGATCGATTCTGTGGTCAAAATCGGTCTTTACTTTGTCCATGAACGCGTTTGGGATATGGTTCCGTTGGGTCGTCCGAAAGTCCCTCCGTCCGATTACGAAATCTAAAAGTAGGGCAATAACCGCGGCGGAGTCGTATCCGCGAAAACAATCCATTTTCTTCGCGACCGAAAATATTTGAGCAGCGGTGCGTCGTCCGCTAACCCGCGAGCCCATACTACTTTGCTGGCGTCGATGCGGGCTGAGTTATACACCCATTCTTGCGAAGGATCATGGCCGGGAAAGTATCGTACGACCACCAGATGTTGTCCGTCAGTGTTAGCGAGAAGGCGAGCGATGCGCGCCCGTGGATCGCCTTCCGGTTCGTGGCCGTTCTCCCAATAGGCAAGAGGAATGTGAAGTTCGGGCGCATACTCTTTGAGGCCGTCAATCGCTACTACCCCGCAGAGCAGGCCCACTAATGCGACACGCGCGTGACCGGGACTCCATCGCTTCAGCCGCACGTAAAGAGTGCGTATGCCTAACAACACCGCTGCAAAGAGAAGCGGCACCGTAGGTCCCAGATGGTATGGATACAGCACCATCTGTGTGACGGTCAGAAGAAGCAACGCGGCCAGCAGGAAGAGCACAGCGCGGGTGCGTTGCCGGCATCTGACGAACAGAAGGGGAATGGTGAGAAGTGGTCCTAGCAGCACCGTCCAGTTGTCAAAAGCTTTGACGCTGAAGTTGTCGACAAACAACGCCGCATCGTGGTAAATACGCCGATGGTCCAACTCTTTCAGCCGCATCGCTTCCATCTGCGCATTGTTTAAGGGAGCAAGCTTCTTTTCGGGAAGAAAGCCCAGGTTTTCGGGCCAACCGTACGACTCCCGGTTCAGTACATAAGGCATCTTCAACGCGTGACCGGTGACGCGAAAATTGTAATAACCGGCGAAGGCTAGCGCCGGAACCATCACCATGGCCAGACCGACTGCGAACCGCTGCGTAAAGGCGCCTCGGCGATAAACGTACCAAAGAACCATCGTGCCCAGGACCGCGCCTTCAAACGGCCGGCTGTTCATTAATAAGACGAACCCAGCCGCCATGATCATCGGATGGCGCAACCGCACCGCGGCCCCCAGCACCAGAGCCGCGCCCAGAGCGGCCGGCGCGCCGCCCAGATAACTGTCAATCCAAATGCCTGTAAGGCACAGCTTGGCGATTACCAGCAGCGTTCCAAACAACGCCCAGTGTGGCGGGAACCACCCCTGTAGCATCCAGCAGATTGCCGCACACATCAGCGCGTTGCACAACAGCACGCCCAGCCACGGGATGCCGAACAGTTCTCCAAACGCGAGGAACGCCCCTTGTGCCGGCGGATACATCGACGCGTAATTCGGCTGCTGGAGAACGTGAATCGATTCAAAATAGCGCCACATCGGATGCGGCGGGTTTGCCAGTCTGCCGTGAACCAACGTATCCGCCAAAAGCAAATGGCTGAACTCGTCATGAATACTCGGGTCCGGAATGGGACAGAGGGGCAGCAGAGCGGTCCGAGTTGCAAGAGGCAGTAGAAAACTCAGTAGCAATGCTGCCCGCCTGTTTGCTGCGAATTTTCTAAACCGGGCAAAAGCCCCGAAGAGGGAAATGCGGTGCAACAGTACGACTCCCAAAACCAGCAGGCCAACCAGTCCCCATTCGATGGCAACGATCGGGGCCGCGAAGAACGGCCTCATTTTCGTTCGTATAAATCGAACGACTCCGGCTCGAACGCTTTACCCTTCCAAATCAAATGTGCATCGAAATGCCGAATGCGCCGATATCCCGCGCGCCGCACCAGCGTATTCCAGATATCGTCCTCTTGCGCGGTCTTGTAACCTACCAGCACATGTTCGGGCCGGACATCCTCTAACTTGTCGTAATCCCGAATCATTTTGTTCTGTCCCGACCAATCCCAATACGCATGAGAAAAGTTTGTGAAAATGTTACTCCGGAAGTAAGGCTGCACCGCCACCGAAGCGTACCCGATCCCGTATATCCCTCGTTCGGGAAGGTGCTGTTCTTTCAGGTATCCGGCTGTGCTAAGTCCTGCCGAGTACGGCAAGCGCAGATCGGCTAGCGATGACGCCGCTGTCCACCACATTTGCACCAAAATCACGCCTGCCACTGCGAAACTTGCGAGCCAGCCGGGTTGTGTTTTCGCCGCCGAAATCCATAGTGCGAATATCCAAGCCAGCAACACAGTCCCAAAATGCCAAACTTGTCCGTACACCACAGTCATTAGAACGGTTAGCGTAAACGCCGCTAGCAGAAACACCGAAAGACCACGCCCGCGCCACAGAAACGGAATTGTCGCTGCGATGGCGAGGAGAGACACAATCCAGTTCCCTGTAAATGCCTCCGCAAAGACTCGTTCGAAGCCCTCGACGAAATGCCCAAACGAGTAGTTCAGATGCCGTACGAAAGTAACGTCCGGAGCCGGCCACGCGGCCCAGGCGCCCAAGACCGCCGCAATGCAAAGCGGGAGAACAAAACGATGTCGAAACTTGGTAATCGCAATCGCCGACGCCAAGCACAAACCATGCAGACTGCAAAGGGACAGCGCTCCCAATAACACCGCGTACACAGCCGGCTGTTTCCATCGGCATCCATACAAGGCAGCCAATCCAAATAACAGACCTGGCAACAGCACGTAGCTTCGCGCCACCACGGCATACTGATACGCCAGGAAGTAAGTGAACGGAAGGGCCAGGCGAATTGGTGTTGCAAAAGGGGCGAAACGAAACTCCAGGTAGGCTCCTAGGGTTCCGAATGCCGCGCTTAAAAGGTTGAAGGCACCGGCAGCGCCTGGCCGGCTATTCGCATACCGGCCA
>CAXSIG010000037.1:15042-16830 GCA_964237255.1 uncultured Bryobacteraceae bacterium | reverse complement strand
GTTCGCGGGGCAACGGATAGCCCACAGCGGCCGCAACCTTTTTTTTCGCTGTTTCGTGACCGGCCCGCTGCGGCGCTCTTGATGGGTGCGTTTGTCTGCTCCAACTTCGTCGCCGTCGTCCTGCTTTCCTGGATGCCGAAGTTCTTGTTCGATAAGTTCCACCTGAGCCTCGCGATGTCCGGGTTTACCGCTACTATTTATGTCCAACTGGCGAGTATGATCGGCTGTCCGGCCGGCGGCTGGCTGGCCGATCGACTAAGCCGCCGGACGCCCGCGGGCAGAATGGTCGTTCAGGCTATCGGTGTCTTCGGCGGCGCACCGTTCGTTGCGGTGTGTGGACTGACGCATTCCATCGCGCTGCTATTGGTCGCCCTTACCGCGTGGGGATTTTTCAAAGGTCTGTACGATAGCAACATCTGGGCCGCGCTCTTCGATGTCGTCCCGGCGGACGCGCGCGGCACGGCAAGCGGCGTGATGAACATGGTGGGGTGGCTGGGCGGCGGGGGAGTAGCTCCTCTTGCTATTGGTCTGATTGCGAAACAGTATGGCAGCTTGGGTTTTGCAATTGCGGTAGCGTCTGTCGTTTATCTGGCCGCCGGACTCTTTTTGATCGCCGCTGTCTACACCACCCGATCGCAACGCGTATCATGATTAGGAACTCCCATGCGCTACCTTTCGCTTCTTCTCCTTGGAGCCGCTTCGCTCGGCGCTGCCACAGATGGCTGGAACGCAAAGGCCGCCGCATCGTATCTGGACGGCCGCGCCGATTGGTGGAGCTCCTGGCCACAATCGAAGCGCGATCACGATACATACTGCATCTCCTGCCATACCGCCGTGCCTTATGCTCTCGGGCGTGCCTCTCTTCGTTCCGCGTTGCGCGAGACCGCTCCGTCGGCTTCGGAAGCCAAGCTGGTGGCGAACGTGGAGTCGCGCGTCCGGCAATGGAAAGACGTTGAGCCGTTCTATAAAGACAGCGCGTCAGCGCCGAATCGAAGCGCGGAATCGCGCGGGACCGAAGCGGTCCTGAACGCATTGGTATTAGGCGCTTCGGGCGATAAGGCGATGCTCCGTCCCGCGCTCGACAACATGTGGGCCGCGCAGATTCAGGAAGGCGAAGCGAAAGGTGCTTTCCTCTGGATCGATTTCCATAATCGTCCCTGGGAAGCGGACGACTCTCCCTTTTACGGAGCGGCTTTGGCGGCGATCGCTGCAGGTTCCGTTCCCGCCGACCTCCGTCGTCCCGACAACGAAAAGCTTCTGGCCGCTTATCTGAAGCGCGAGTTCCCGAAGCAATCGATGATCAATCAAACAGTTGCGTTGTGGGCATCGGCAAAGATCGACGGCGTTCTTTCGGCGGAAGAGAAGAGCACGTTAGTCAAGCATTTGGCTAAGGTGCAGAACGACGATGGAAGCTGGAGCCTGATCGGCGTGGCTGGTACCTGGAAGCGCCGGGACAGCACCGATATCGAAACCACCGGCGACGGTTACGCCACCGGACTGGTGACCTATGCGCTGCTACGTACCGGAACCCCTGCCGATTCGCAGCCCGTCGCCAAAGCAGTGGAATGGCTGGCGGCGAATCAGTCGTCGACAGACGGACGGTGGCCCAGTTACTCGCTCAACAAAAAGCGCGACTTAAATTCCGATGTGGGCCGATTCATGGCGGATGCTGCCACCGGCTATGCGGTTTTGGCATTGACTGCGGCACATAAGTAGAGGCGCTATACATCTCCGGCTGCGCGGGTCAGCTGATTACGTTCAAGCAAGCGGAAGCGGACTGAATCGACG
>CAXSIG010000037.1:7023-15032 GCA_964237255.1 uncultured Bryobacteraceae bacterium | reverse complement strand
AAGGCATCGGGATGTCGGTGCTGTGTCCCGGCCTGGTACAGACGAACCTCGGCGACGGGATGCGCTTTCGGGGCGCCGAGGACCGGACCGGATGGTTCTACCTGCCGGATGACATGACCACCGCCGAGGTCGACGCGATCGGCGTCTTGGTGGCCGACGCCATCGTTCCTCCCGATGACGCGCCCGGTGCCAGCGCTGCTGGCGTGGTCTCTATATCGATCGGCAACTTGCCCGTCCGCTTCACCGCTTGCGCCCTAACTATACAGCGGAGATCTCTTATTTCGAGCAAGTCTGCCGCGAGAGCACAGCGCACAAGTTCGTCGAACTCTGCGAAACGACCCATATTGCCTTCATTCAGCACGTAGACCAGTGTTTGGCCTAGAAGCTAAATTCTTTTTCCACTTTTGTGACTGAGCATGGCGAAGAGAAAGCGCGTACTCCCATGTTTCATGGCGACCCAAGCCATCGAGCAAGCAGGGCAAGCGCTGCTCGCCGGTTAGGTTGCGACACTCCATAGCGAACCATACGGTTCATTCCGCGGAGTGGGCGGGCTTTACAGGATCGGTAAATGGCCAGCTACTCGATGCGGCGGAAAGCGTCGGCTATCAGGTATTCTTAACGACCGATCGTGGCATTCGTCATCAGCGTGGCACCGTTGGTTTCGACATCTCTGTTTCCGTCTTAGTAATTCCGTAGCGGTCCAGAAGATCGGGAAGTGTAACTGAACCGTCGAACTCCTTTGTTCGGAAGTCGTCGCTTATGGTCCGCAATTCGCGCGTGAGGTCAGCCGAAGTTTGCGGCAAGTTCTCGCGCTGGAAGCGATCGATCGCGGCGTTAAGCTTGCTCTTTTCCTCAATCGCTTTTTCACCTTTGGCTGCATAGAAAACGCGGTTTTGGGTCAACAGCGCCGCCAGATCGGTGTGCAGCTTTGCATTCGACGGCGGTTCCGCTGAAGTGGCAGTCGCCGCCGCGGAAGCGGTCGTCGGCTTCAATACGGCGGGAGAATCGTAAATCGTATTAAACACAAATTTATAGCCACCGTGTGATTGTCCCCGCCATTGCGGTCGAAAGCCTAGCAGGTAAACGCGGCCGGTTCCGTAGTACGCTTCCAGCGCGGCAATCTTGCCTTGAATGACTTCGGGATGAAGCAGATAACCGCTGGCTAGCGGGTTCCGTTCTTTAGGATAAGTAGCCAAGACGGTTCCTCGAAATGCAGGTTTTGTTTCGAATGCCGGACCCCGTTCGAACATCACGATCGGCTCGGCTGGCAAGCCCCACACTGCGGGGTGCGACTGATTTTTCAGCTCGATGCGGAGCAGGGAACCGGAACAGTAGAATTGGTCCGCGTTCAGCGTTCCCACAATGTTGGTGACCGGCAGGGAGAACGTGCTGATTGCATAGAGCGATGCATTGTTGAAGGCGATCAACGTCCCGCCGCTCTTCACGAAATCGCGCAGAGCTTCCGCACCTGCATCGCCGATCCCGCCTGAGTACATCGGGGGCACGGAGCCGGTCGGGAATCCGTCGGCGATCTGGGCCGGAGCGGAATCGGGCAGAACAATCGCGTCGTAACGGTCGATCAGATGCCCGGCCTGAATATCGCCGTTGCGAAGCGTAACGGGGGCGAAGCCGTATTCACCCAATATCCAGCGAGTCCAGCCTTCGTCAATAGGAGCGGTCCACGCACGGTAAAGGCCGACTCGTGGTTTGCGTGTCGCCGTGTTGTCTGGCTCAAACGAAAGCTTGCCACCTTTGGCCAGCGATGCATTGATCAACTGGAATGCGGCGTTCTGTTTGCGGTCCATCGTTGCGGAGATGGGCGTGTAGGTTGTAACTCGTTGCCATTTCGCGCGCTGTTCTGCCGGGATCGGTTGCATGACGGCGTCCGCTTCGACACCCATCTGCATCGGCAGCGTCCAACCCGCTACATCGTAGGGCCGGATGGGCGGACCGTTCGGAGTGGTGCGGAGATCGGGATAGTGCTGAACCTCGAAGAGCTCTTTCACCAGCGGGGAGAAAGGCTGATCCATGGGGACAACCCACGCATCCTTGTAGGTGCGGCCGTTCGCTTGAAACTCCGCGCCGCTCTGATACACCTCCAGGCCATTGGTGAGTAGCTTCTGGACCAGGATGCCCGCGGTGGGCAGATCGCGTTGTTCGTGGGGAATGACATAGGCGAACGGTGGTTCCGATTGAAACTTGCGGATGTTGTCGCGACCCGCTTGATAGCGGTTATAGAGCAGCTCTTCGTGATACTTCGCGGCGGTATCCAAAACCGACATCGACGCGCCTTGCATGTAGCGGACTGCGTCGCCCAAGCGCCACCAGCCGCCTTTCCAGGGGCTGCTGTAGAGGACCTCGGCACGGAGTTCCTGGCGCTCTCTGGGGAAGTCGCGGACAGTGTAAAAGTGCGGCGTGGCGTAGCTGTACAGAGCGGTTTCCGTGAAGAAGGAAATACTGTTGCGGAAGATGTGCGTGAAGTCCAGGAACCCGGGATACCAGTTATCGAAGCCGACGCGGTGGACGGCGCCGGGCATATCGTGTTCATCAAGATAGGCCGCAATATTCATCCCGAGCACGCTAAGCCACCGTGCCATCAGCGGATGAATGTTCGACGAAATAGGCTCCGTGAACGGCGGGATAAAAATACGCGTAGGGAACGGGGCTGTCTGGTGGTGGCAATAGAAGATGACCGGGTCCCACTCCAGTTCGGTGCGCGTTACCTCCTGCGACTCCAGCATATTGTTCATGTATCCGTCGCGGTTATTGTCGTGTCCCACGTACTCCTGATAGAGATCGGGGAGCGGCGCGACTTCGTACGGGGTGCCGAGGTTTTTGCGATACCAGGCGACTACTTCGTTCTGGCCATCGGGGTTAAGCGTCGGCCACAACATCAGGATCGTGTTGTTGAGAATGGCGTCCACTTCGGGATCGTTCTGTGCGGAGACCAGATGATAAGCGAGGGAGATGGATTGCTGGGCGCCGGCAACCTCGGTGGAGTGGAGGCCGCCATCCAGATGGACGATAGCTTTACCTTCGCGGGCCAGCGCGTGAGCTTCGGTATCGGTAAGGCCGCGGGCCAGGGCTAAGCGACGCGAAATGTCTTTGTAGTGGTCCAGGCGCGCGAGATTTTCAGGAGAGGAAATGATGGCGATCTCCCACGGAAGGCCGCGAGTGGTCTTGCCGACGTTGATCAGCTTAATGCGCTTCGAGGATGCGGCGAGCTTCTGGTAATAAGCGCGGGCGTCGTCATAGCTGGCGAGATAAAAGTCGTCACCCGGCTTATGGTCCAGGACGGATTCGGGCGTGGGAACCGTTTGCGCGAGTAGGGTGAGTGGGAGAAGGAAGAGGACAGCTCGAAGCATTCAGATGATGGTAGCCCGAACGTACACGCTTCGGTAACGTCCACAGAATATGTCTTGACACGTATATGCCACATAAAGCATATTAAGTGCATGGAGTCTGTGTTTGAAGTCATTGCGGAGCCGAACCGTCGCGCGATTCTGAGCCTGCTGGTCTCATCGCAACGGTCGGTCGGTGAAATCGAAAATCGGCTTCATATGCCGCAGCCGACCGTATCGAAGCACTTGCGAGTGCTGCGCGATGCCGGTTTCGTGGAATCCACAGTGGATGCGCAACGCCGGCTTTACCGGCTGAAACCGGAGCCGCTGCAAGAGGTGGACGCCTGGCTCGATCCCTTTCGACGGTTCTGGTCCGCGCATGTTGACGCGCTCGAACGCCACCTGGATCAGATGAATCCACCAGCGAAAAGAAAGACGAGGAGAAAGAGATGACGGAACGCGAGAAGTATGCACCGGGCGCCGCCGGCGAGGCGCAGATACGGAAGGACGGAGAGAAGTGGACGCTTGTGCTTGTCCGAGATCTCCGTCACCCGCCTGCGATGGTGTGGCAAGCTCTGACGGATCCGGCGCACCTGTTGCAATGGTCCCCGTTCGATGCGGATCGGAACCTGGGCGCCGTGGGGCCGGTGAAGCTTTCGACTGTCGGGACGCCGACACCGCAGATCTCCGAGACGGAGATTCGACGGGCCGACGCGCCCCGATTGCTGGAGTACAGTTGGGGCGGCAACGATCTCCGGTGGGAGTTGGAGCCGCTCGGCAGCGGCACGCGGCTTACACTTTGGCACAACATCGACCGTCGCTTTATCTCGTGGGGTGCCGCGGGTTGGCATATCTGCTTCGATGTGCTGGAGCGGCTCCTTGCGGGTCAGCCGATCGGTCGCATTGTGGGGCCTGACGCGATTCAGTTCGATTGGCAGCGGTTGAAAACCGAATATTCGGAGCAGTTCGGCACTGTGGAAGGTTGAGGACGAAGAGATGGTCAAAAACAAGATCGGTTATTGGATAGTCACAGCGCTCTTCAGCCTCCAGATGAGCTTCACCGCCTATGCGGAACTACGCCTGCCGCAGGTGACGGAAGCATTCAACCACATGGGGTTCCCCGACTATTTTCGGGTGGAGCTTTCATGGGCGAAGCTGCTCGGAGTAGTTTTACTGCTTGTGCCTGTGGGTCCACGGCTAAAGGAATGGGCCTATGCAGGCTTCGCGATTGACATTGCATCCGCGCTGATCGCTCACTTTGCCGTGGGTGATGGGCCGGCGGCTTGGAGTTGGGCGGCTGGTACCGGCGTGCTTTGGGGGCTCTCGTATTTCCTGTGGCGACGCTTGAGCAAGTAGCGAAACTCTAGGGAGCTAGACCGCCTTTTGTTATCTTGGTACATTGGTAACATGAAAGCCGATTCGTGGACAGAAATCGAGCGAGTGCAGACCGGCGTCAGAATTGAGAAGCGCCTCCTCAAAGTCCTGAAGGCGCTGGCGGAACTCAAGGACATGAGTCTGGGGGATCTTCTTGAGGGAATCGTGTTGCATGCGTTCGAGGGCAAGGCGGCATTTTCGGCGGAAACCCTGGAGCAGGTGGGACAGTTTCGAAAGCTTTATGGGATGACGTTGCGGGCGACCGATAGCCATCGCCTAAAGGAGAAACGGTGAAGCGAACCCTGACCGGGAGTTTACTTATGACGATCAATGCTCTTGGAGCAACGCCCACACACGCACATGTGGTGAACACGTTTCGTTTCGAGATTGCCGCACCAATGGCGCAAGTGGCGCCGTTGTTCGCGCCGGAAGCGGAGCGGCGCTGGGCGGGACCACAGTGGAACCCAGTGTTTCTCTATCCGCAGCCCGGTCGCGATGTTCAGGGCGCCGTTTGGACGCAAGAGCATGGCGGGTTGAACAGTATTTGGGTCAATACACTTTTCGATGTCCCGGGGGGCCGGATGCAGTACGTGGCGGTGATCGGCAAGAAACTCACGATGACGGTGGATGTCAGGGTGACGAGTCTCGGACCGGCCCAAACGGCAGTGGACGTGACGTACGCTCGTACCGCGATCGAGGCCGACGCGAATCAGGAAGTGCGGGTGCTCGGCGAAAAAGATCGCGCGAGCGGCCCGGAATGGAAACGGAGTATTGAGATGACGCTTGGTTTAGCTGCGAAGAATTCAAATTAACGATCAGGATAGCCGATCGTATTCAGAATGCGCGCCAATCCAGTACCAAACGATACGCGATTCATTAAGAACGCCAAGCGTGCGATAACCGAGCCCTACTCTAACCGAGTAAAGTCGGTTTTCGCCTCGTAGCTTTTTAAAATGTAGACTCGGATGGGAAGGATTGGCTTGGAATAGCGAGTATGCCTTTCGAGCCTCGATTGGTAATTGCGCAAGGAGTCTCCGAAATTTATGGGTGACTCGCGACTCAATCAAAGGATGTCGGAAAGTGGCAAGGTAATACCACCAGCATCATCGATTAGCGCTTCGTCCGCCATGCGCCTGATTATGTCCTTTTTCGCTGAAAATCCTTCAGTCCACGCGTGTTCGTCTGCAAGATCAGCGAGGATTTGACATGCCACTCGATCCTGATCTTCTAATGGCAGCAATTGAACTTTCTCAAATGCTTCGGCAAGCAGCGCGGACGCGTTTACAGATTATCAGTTTGAGTAAGTCGCGCGTTCATCTGACGGAGTATCGCGGGATCGGCCTTGACGACCTTGCGATCGTAAGTCATTAAGCCATTCACTTCACCCTCAACATCCGTGGTCTGCGTGTACACCGCCGCCGAAAGACCAAGCTTGTCTTTCATAGGAACCAGCGCTTCTATCTTTTTGCGAAGAGCGTCCGTGTAGGTTTGTTTGTCCTGATACGTCTGATAGCCCCAATTGCGCATCGCGGGATTCCATAGATGGTCCGGGATCGGCCAGCCGACGCCGCCGTACTCCCCGATGACGATGGCGCGATCGGACTTCGCGTCCGGTTGCTTAGGCACCGGTTCGTACGTGTGAATGTCGAAGACGTCGCCAACATTCATGTCAGTCCACCCCGTGTCTGCGTTGACTAAGCGGCTTCCGTCGATGGATTTAACCCATCCAGCTAGCGCTTTCGATTCGTACTGGCCCCAACCTTCGTTATGGATCACCCACATGACGATACTAGGCGCGTTATAGAGGTTGTCGATCATGCGTCTCAGTTCGAGTTCGTGCTGCTCGCCGCTGGTGGAGAGCCGGACGGGTTCACCGACATCTTCGCGGTTTGATCGCAAGGCTTCGTTATATCCGGCCGGCATGTCCTGCCAGACCAGCATGCCCAGCTTGTCGCATTGGTAGTAATAGCGCGCCGGTTCCACTTTGATGTGTTTGCGCAGCATATTAAATCCGGCTTGGCGCAGCCATGCGATCTCCCACTTCATCGCTTCGTCGGAGGGCGGGGTGAGCAGTCCATCCGGCCACCATCCTTGATCCAGCGGACCATGTTGGAAAACCGGTTTGCCGTTAAGGAGGAGCGCCGGTTGTCCCGCCACCTTCCCTGCGCCAAGCGACACTTTACGCATTCCGAAATAGCTGCCCACCGTATCCAGTACCGCGCCGGTTACTTCGGCTTTCGCATACAACTCCCGCTCTTGGGCGCCGAATCGGGGAAGGCGTTGCGTGCGTTCCGTGGGCCAGACGTTCTTGATGCGAACCAACTCCGCTTTCAGGTCGTAAAGAAATGGATCGTCCGGTCCCCAGAGGTGCGCGTTGGGAATCGGAAGAAGAGCTTCGCGGTTCACACGCATAACCAGCGATGCCACCGGCTTGCCTTCCGCTGAAGCCGTAATTCGGACTGCATAAGTATCGTCCGCCGTCGCTTCGTTTGTCAGCGCGACTATCCGGAGACCACCCGCATCGACATCGGGAGTCAGGCGCAGTTCAGAAAGAGACAACGCCGCGGGTACGGGCTCCATCCAGACGGTTTGCCAAATGCCTGAAACCGACGTGTACCAGATACCCTGCGGCTTAAGGATCTGTTTGCCGCGCGGTTGTTCACCGGCATCGCTCGGATCAAGTATCGAGACCAGCAGCTCGTTCGCGCCGTCCTTCAGGTACGGCGTGATGTCGAAGCGGAAAGCGTCGAAGCCCCCTTTGTGTGATCCGACTAAACCCCCGTTGATCCAGAGAGTCGACTCATAGTCCACCGCCCCGAAGTTGAGGAGCACGCGCTGTCCTTTCCACTCGCTCGGCAACTGAAACTGGCGGCGTTCCCACAGCCGCTGATCCGGTTGCAGCACTTTTCCAACACCGGACAGCGACGACTCAATGGGATAAGGAACAAGAACCTGTCCGTCGAACTTCGATGGCGCAGGCGCCGTTTGCGATGTGATGGCGTAATCCCAAAGGCCGTTGAGGTTTTCCCAGCGATCGCGCACGAATTGAGGACGGGGATATTCGCGCCAAGCATTGGCTGGCGTAACGTTTTCGCCCCACGTGGTCTTGAGCGTTACGGGCGCGGGCTTCCAACTCTGAGCAAGAGCCGCGGTGGCGATAAGAAACAGGAGTGAGCGCATTTTATTTGGGCAGAATTTTACGGGCGATGGCGAATCCATGAACTGCGGCGAAGGTGCGAACCACGATCTCGCCGTCCGGGTCGGTAGCTGGATCGACGGGTACAAAGAGCACGG
>CAXSIG010000037.1:3653-7013 GCA_964237255.1 uncultured Bryobacteraceae bacterium | reverse complement strand
CGACGGGCGAGAACATTACTGACGACCAGTGCGCGCATCATCCAGATGGCGGAGTGAACATCCGGGCAAGTAATGCCTACCCACGCGTCGTATTTGTGAGAGGAGGGTGAGAGACCGGTGAGTTTCGCAATGCCGAGTGAAACTTTGGTGAAGAGCTCCGGATCGGGGCGTAGCGAAGGCTGGATCAACGGGTGATCCTGCTCCATTTCGATGAACAGATTTTCGATAGTCTCCTGTTCCTCAAACGACATGTGATCGAAGAAGTAGTGGCCGGTTTTCGAGATGGCGGTGATGACGTTCTTGATTTCCTTTTCGATCCGGTAGGAAGGTCCGGCGGGAAGGTCCATCGCGGTTTCTTCGCACCGTGCGGAGACGTTTTCCATAACGATAGCGCGGGTGAGCCACTCGGCCGTTCCGCGGTAAGTGCAGTTGACACGGACCCAGCCGGGGATGGGCGATGGTTCGGCTGGAAGATCGGAAGTCATCGCGATGCCGCGGATGATTTCCTGAACAACTTCACGGTGGCGGGCCGGATCGGTATCGATTTCGGAAATGGTTCCAGGTTCCAGAAGTCTGCCCTTATGCGGTGGCCCGCCCGCCATGGCCAGATCGCAAAAGCTGCCCCAAATTTCGTTCCAAGCCACTTTGCCGTCGGGCTGAAACTTCAGGCCGGCCGAACCCATGGAAACGGGTTGAATGTCTTCGTAATCGTCCTGGTATTCCTCAGGGAGAATAGTTCGTAGCCTGAGTTCCATTTGTTCAATCGAACCGGTCGTCATTTTCTGGTGTAGGTGTACGTGGCGAAGTCGAAATTGTAATCGGTCACCATGGGCTTCATGGGAACGTTGGCGGCTGGCGCGGCTTTGCGGAGTTCCTGTTTGACTACGTTCATTTTTGGATCTGCCGCAAGATTGGTGAACTCATCCGGATCGCCCTTGCGGTCATAGAGTTCTTCGGTTCCGTCGGAGTACATAATGTAGCGCCACTTTTCCGTGATGACGGCGTGGTTTCCCGGAAGATAGGTGCAGACGGCCGGCTTGCGTGCGGCTTTCGGATTTTTCAGCAGCGGCATCAGGCTAGTGCCGTCGAGGTGTGGATTCGATAAGCCACAAAGATCCATAACAGTTGGATAAAGGTCAAGTAAGCTGACGGGCTGTGTGCGTGCTACGCCAACGGATGCAACGCCTGGGCCGGCGACGATTATAGGGACGTGTGTGGATCGCTGCCACAGCGTGGACTTATGCACATGCTGTTTTTCGCCTAGATGCCAGCCGTTGTCTGACCAGAAAAACACGACGGTGTCCTTGGCGTAGGCGCTGTTATCCAGCGCATCGAGTACTTCGCCAACTAACGTATCGGCGAAGGAGATCGCGGCCAGGTACGCATGGACAAACTCTTTCATCTTGCCCGCGTCTTTGATGCGGTCGAGTTCCTCGCGGCGAACCGCGGCGAACTCTTTACCGATGGGCGGCACATCGTCCAGATCGTCCTTGCGTGTTTCGGGGACGTGGACCTGAGCGTCTGGGTAGAGATCCCAGTAGTGCTGCGGCGAGAACATCGGGATGTGGGGATGCCACATGCCGACTGCTAGAAAGAACGGCTGCGTATGTTTCCGGCCAAGGAACTCGCGCGCGAACTGGACGGCTTTTTGATCGCCGTATTGGTCTTCCGGTTTCTCCAGGACGCCCCAATCGAACTCGCCTTGAAAGTTCTTCAGACCGTTGAACGGATGGCCTTCGGGGGCGGGAACGCGTTTGTTCCAGGGATACCAATCGGGGCGTCGGTACCAGGGGTCGTCGAACTGTTGGAGTTGAAATTCGTTCCACTGGTCGGGAGGATTAAAGCCGGCAACGTGGTGAAAAACTTTGCCCGCACCCGCGGCGTAATAGCCGTTGGCGCGTAGGTACTCGGGAAGCGTTTTGACGTTGGGGAGCGCGGGTCGCCAGTATTGGTCGTTGTTATAGATGCCGCTGTTCGAGGGGCGTAGGCCGGTGAAAAGAGCGGTGCGCGAGGGATTGCAGACGGGCGCGGCGCAGTGTGCATCGGCGAAGAGCGCGCCTCGTTTCGCTAGTCTATCGATGTTTGGGGTCTTGACTCCGGGATAGCCGCGCAGGCATCCGACCCAGTCATTCATGTCGTCTACGGAAACGAATAAGATGTTGGGCCGTTTGGTTGCGGCGAATGTACTGGCAGCTACGCCTGCCGCGCCTAGAAAGGTCCTTCGGGTGATGGCCATATCAGCAGCGGAGAAGATCGCGTTGAACGCGCTCAAAGTTGATTGCGGAAGTATCTGTTGTGCCGGGCTTGATGCCTGGCGCGATCACAACCATCTGCCGATGCCCTTCAAACCAGCAAACGAACCGCGCGTCGGAGGCTCCGGTCAAGCGCTGGAGGTTGAGCCAGGTTTGATAAGCCGCCATATCGGCGTCCACCAGGGACCCTTCGGGATCAAGCGGCTCATGCGCGATGTTGCTCGGGTTGAGCAGATCTTTCATCGAATTAGCACGTTGGCGCGGAGCGTAGCGGCAGACCAGCGTTTCCGGTTCGGCTCGACGCAGCGCTTCGCGCGCGGCCCATTGGACGAAGCTGGTTGCGAAGACTTGCGTCCCGGAACCCTCGGACAGAAGGCTCAGTTGAAACCAGGCCGCGGCAGGATCGGGCGAGGGATCGAGTCCAATATCGGTAGGCGTCATCGCGGCCAGACGAGTACGAAGTACTTCGGCGTTCAGCCCGCCATCGAAAGACCGGCGGAGCACAGCGCTCATGGCTGCGCGTGGTTCGGCCAGACCACCATAGGAAATGCTGGTAACAGTTTCGCTCGATAACCCGAAAGGCTCAGAGCCGCTAATGGCCCAATGCGCGTAAGGATCCGTAGCGTTTTCAGCCCGTCGCGAAAGCCATGACGCAACAGACTGCAGCCCGTTGTCGGGATCGACGTTCGTGAGATACAAACCACGGGGACGCAATTTCTCAAACAGGCCGGATTGTGCGCCACGAACATCCTGGCCGATTACGGCAATCGCTAAGCGCGGCTGCTTCGGCGACGGGGACGGAAGGGATCCGGTCGCGTGATTCATATATACCGTTGCGGCGGAGTGAAACGCATCGATCTGGTGCGTGCTCCAGAGAAACGCGCTGAGAGCTTCGGTGAAGCGGGCCGGATCGTTTACCCAATCCATCCGCTCGCACTCGCGGTTTACTACGATGGCGGCGAACGGAGCCAGCTCCTTCGCGCGCGCGGCAGCGGACAGCGATTCGAGATAGACGTACTGTGCCTTCAGGCTGCGGCGCTCGGCGGGAAACTTACGATCGTAAGCAATGGTTTCGCGCAGCAACAAAGGCAGGAAGCTGAGCGGGAGT
>CAXSIG010000037.1:0-3553 GCA_964237255.1 uncultured Bryobacteraceae bacterium | reverse complement strand
CCAACTCGGAGACAGGCTTTCCTTTGGCGAACGCGGGGTCGAATCGGAGAAGGCGGCCGAGCGTGGGAACCAGATCGATCGATTCAATCGGTCGCTCGACCACGACGTTTTCGCGGATGCCGGGGCCGAGCGCGATCATCCAGGTTGTGCGGGAGAGCGCGTCCCCGGTGCGATGGTGTTGGAAGCCGTTGCCGCCGGGGTCCGAATCTCCGTCGCGACCGAAATCGGGAAGGATGAAGAGGTTGGTTTTGCCGGCGTACTCGGGGTCGCGCTGGATGGTGTTCCACAGTTCCGCGCAGAGGCGGTCCGTGCTGCGGATGCCTTCAAGATAGAGCGAGTAAGCGCCGGAATGAGCGATATCGATATCGTGCAGCGTGATCCACAGCAGGCTCGGAGAGAGTTCGCGCATCAGCCGCTGGGCGACGAACACCGAAAGTTCGTCCGGGCTGGAGAGCGTGCGCGCATGGGTAGTGAAATCGCTGAGTGAAAGCTTGAGGATTCCCGCCAGCCGGTTGAGTTGATCTTGATCGCCCGCTAGCGCGGGAGCGTAAAGGGGCGACTCATAGTTATCGACAAGAAGGTGCTTGAACTGCTCGCTGGGCGCAGGCCCAAGGGCTGCGGAGAGAATCCGCTTGGGCAAGACGACCGCCGCGCCGGTACCATTGCCATAGAGCGCATGCGAACTTTCGCCGATGCGTCGGAAGCCGTTGCTGGGCGCGATGACCCAAGCATCATTAGCCGGACGGCTGCGGTCTTTCCGGAAATATTCGAAGACGGTAGGATTCGCGGGACGGACGTCGGCAAAGTTATTAAACGTCTCGTAGGTGCCGGTGGCGAGCGAGGCGGTAGCAACATAGTGACCGAGGATGCCGCGATTAATGACTTGCGTGAAAAACGTAGCCCGCGGCAAAAGACGGTTCAGCAGGTTGGGGATGTTCTTTTGACCATCCGGCATGAACGTTTCCTCGTCGCGCGCGCCGCCACCGAACGTGACCACAACGACTTTGCGGTTAGAAGGCGGGGATTGCGCAAGCAGTGGGCAGGCGGTGAGAAGCGCTGCGCCGGTAGTGGCGCGCAGAAATTCCCGACGGCTTTCCGATATGCTGCGACGCGACATGAACTGACCGCTATTTTATATCGACCGCCGGCGAAGGCTAACTTCCTCGACTCATATCCTTTAGCAACACACCAACCTGTTGCTTTAACTTCGGGAAATCCTCTTTGACGGTAATCCAGACGATTTCCAATCGACAAAGAAATATTCATGAATCGCAACGTTGCGCATTCCACGCATTTGCGACCATGGAATGTCGGGATGCTGACTGAGAAACGCCGGCGCGCTAGTGTTGATCTTGTTCACAGCCTCGCCGATGATCTCGATGTTGCGCATGACCGCATCTTGAACTTGCGGATTTTCTTGAAAGCTGCAATGTCTGAGACCGGCTACAAATAGCCTGTCGCGCGGTCGATTGCTTCGGTTATGTGTTCTAGATAATCTTCGACTCGCCTTGAGCCCATTACAGAGGCTGCGCTTGTTGCAGCACTGCATTCCGGAACTTAGGCGGTAGCCCGTTCGGAGTCAAAACAGATACGGGCACTCCTAAAAGAGTTTCGGCATCCATCTTCAGGCCGGCAAGCGTCAGCAAACTGGTTGACCGGCCGGGTTCAACCAGCAAGTCGAGATCGCTCTGTTCCGTATCGGCCTTATTTAGAACCGATCCGAATACACGCGGATGAAACAGGCCATAATGGCTGACCAGTTGCCGCAACTCTTCGCGGTGCTCTGCCAACGCCGCCGAAGGTGTCATAGTCGATTCTCGCTTCCCTGCTGCTTCATCGTAGCCCATCGGGAATCGTTATAAACTAGCGCTGGATTCGCACAGATGAAATATCTTGCCCTCGCCGCAACACTCTTCGCCTCGCTCGCGAACGCCCAGCCCCCGACCGCTAGCCCCGCTCAAATCAAAGAATGGTTCCCGCCGGAGCAGTTAATGACGGTCGGAGTGTACTACTATCCCGAAGCGTGGCCCGAATCGCAGTGGGAGCGCGATTTCGCCAACATCAAGAAGTTCGGCTTCGAGTATGTCCACATGGCGGAATTTGCCTGGGCCTTTATGGAACCCGAAGAAGGCAAGTACGACTTCGGTTGGTTGGACCGCGCGGTAGAGATGGCGCGCAAGAACGGATTGAAAGTGGTTCTGTGCACCCCCACCGCGACCCCGCCCGCCTGGCTTGCCAAGAACCATCCCGAAATTTTGATGATCCGCGCCGATGGAATTCAGATGAAGCATGGTTCCCGGGAGCAGGCCGATTGGAGTTCGCCTGTATATCGGGGCTACGTCGAGAAAATCGTCGGCAAAATGGCGGAGCGGTACGGGACGAATCCCATTGTCTGGGGATGGCAACTCGATAACGAGTTGTCCCATTACGGCGCGGGGATGTCCTATGCGCCACCGTCGCAGGTGAAGTTTCGGAACTGGCTGCGGGAGAAGTACGGGTCCATCGCGCGGCTCAATACGGATTGGGGAAACTCGTTCTGGAGCCAGATGTATAACAGCTTCGATCAAGTGGAGATGCCGGATCCTTCCATGTTGGTGGCGGGAGCGAATCCGCACGGGATGCTGGATCTGCATCGATGGTTTGCCGGCGAAGCGGCGGACTACCTGCGGTTTCAAGCTACCGTGTTGCGTCGGAGCGTGAAGAAGCAATGGATCACCACGAACTTCATGATGAATTATGAGCTTGTGAATCCCGCGCTCTCGGAACGCGACATGGACATTCTAAGCTTCACCATGTATCCGGTGAGCGGCGGTCTGTTCCGCGGCGAATCCGGATTTCGCATGGGCGATCCGGCGGCGGTTTCCTTCACGCACGATTTTCTGCGAAACCTGGGCAGCGGCGTGGAAGGCGCGATGGAGTTGCAGCCGGGACAGGTAAACTGGGCCCCCGTGAATCCGCTTCCGCAGCCCGGTGTCGTGCACGCGTGGATCATGCGCGGTTTTGGGCTCGGCGCGCGACTGGTCTGCGTATATCGGTATCGGCAGCCATTGTTCGGAGATGAGCTGTATCACAAGACCATGGTGGAGCCGGATGGCGTGACCCTCGCGCAGGGTGGGAAAGAGTTTGTGCAGGCGATGGATGAGGTGCGAAAGATGCGGGCACTGTATCGGCCTGGTGCCCAACCGCCTGCCGACTACATGGCGCGACGGACCGCGTTCATCGGATCGTGGGAGAGCCGTTGGGACATGAACAACCATAAGCAGACCGTGCGCTGGGACAGCACGGCGCACTGGTTGAAGTATTACCGTTCGTTGAAGGCCATGATGGCTCCTGTTGATGTGTTGACCGAAGATCGCGACATCTCGGCGTACCCGTTCGTAGTGGCGCCGGCACAGCAGTTGGTGGATAAGGCGCTGGTCGACAAGTGGACGAAGTATGTCGAAAACGGCGGCACGCTGGTGCTGACTTGCCGTAGTGGACAGAAGGACCGTCGCGGCCACATTTGGGAGTCGCTATGGGCAGAGCCGCTTTATAACTTGATCGGTGCGGCCAT
>CAXSIG010000036.1:9400-16928 GCA_964237255.1 uncultured Bryobacteraceae bacterium | reverse complement strand
CCCGTTTTCATTCTCTTTGTTGGCGGAAAGCGCAGCGCCCGCCATCGTCCATCACTACCGTTCGCGACGTGGGGTCGCATGATTTTATTGACGTTGGGCTACGCAATGCCGTGCGGGACGGCAAGATTCCCGGTCCCCGGATGCTGGTGTCCGTGCACGCGCTGGGATCGACGGGCGGACATTGCGACGATCAGGCGGGGTTTCGCTATAGTCTTTTCGGGCGGGAAACGAATCTGGAAGACGGTGTCATTAACAGCCCGGACCAGGCACGCGCGGCGGTACGGCTCAACTTGAAATACGGCGCGGATGTAATCAAAACCTGCGCCACTGGTGGCGTGCTCTCGCTAACGGACGATGTCGATACGCCTCAGTTGACGCAGGCGGAGTTGGATGCACTGGTCGACGAGGCACACGCGTTACGGCGAAAGACAGCGGCCCATGCTCATGGCGCTACCGGTGCGAAGCGTGCGATCCGGGCCGGGATTGATTCCATCGAGCATGGCTCTTTTTTGGACGACGAAGCGCTTGACATGATGAAGCAGCACGGAACGTATTTGATTCCGACGTTGATGGCGACGTATTGGATCGACGATCGCCTGGAGCACGGGACGTATTACCCGCCGGCGATCGTGGTGAAAGCGCGACAGGCGATTCGAAGCGTAAACACAATGACGAAGAATGCGGTGAGCAAAGGCGTGAAGGTTGGATTGGGGACGGACGCGGGCGTTTTTCCGCATGGCCGGAATGCGCACGAGTTTGCGCTTCTGGTTAAAGATGGAATGAGTCCAGCGGCCGCGCTTCAGGCGGGAACCAGTGTGGACGCGGAGTTACTTGGCTTGGGCGCGCTGATCGGGACATTGGAGAAAGGCAAATCTGCCGATGTGGTTGCGGTTCCTGGAAACCCGTTAGCCGATATTACGGCAACGGAACGCGTGGTGTTCGTGATGAAAGAAGGTACCGTTTACAAAAACGACCGGTCGCGCTAGCGCCGTTCAGCAGCGCGTCGTTTTTCGCGCTCTTCGCGCATTTTGTCGTATTCCACGTCTTGTTTATCGTTTAGGATGGCATGGACGCGGTCCACTTGTTCCTGGTGGATGGCGCTCATTTCCGGCTTTTCGCGCTCGTGCAGATCGTGCATGCGCTGCTGGGTCGCTTCGAGAACGCCATTCAGTTTTGCTACTTGATCGGTGTCCAGCTTGAGACGAGATTTCAGCTCTTCGACGTACCGTTTTCGATAGTCATCCGGGGTGCGGGGCCCAGGCGTCCTGGTATCCGCACTCACGGCTTTCACAGCGTAAAGCCGATCGGCAAACACGCCCACCGCGCCTCCGCCTACAAACACGAGCAGAAGATAAGCCCAGACTGGAATTTTCGAACCGATCATTGAAAAGCTTTAGTGCTGATGCCGCTCAGCGGCGGTAAGTTCCAGGTGGACCGGCTCGAAAAACGTTCCGTTCGCCGTTGTGTTCGCACTAGCGATTTCTTCGACGAAACTGCCGGAATAGAACGCGGAAGGCTGAGGACCTGGAACCATAAGGAACGCAACTAGAACCAAAGAAAGGCCAACGGCAGCGGCAAAAAGCGATCGGGCTGCACGCTCGAAACGAAGAGTTCGCGACCGCTTGGCGTCAATCTTCTGCCACAAATTCGGCATGAAATTACGAGACCCTTCGGGAGATCCGCAAACTTCGCGATATCTATCCACCAGGGACGCCCACTCCGCACTTCCATTTTCGTAGTTCTCAGGAATCATCTTTGTTGTCGTCCTATTTTCCCGCAGTTACCTTCGTTTTTGCAGCCCCAGCCGGTTGTAGGGCCTTCAACACTCGTTGTCTGGCTCGAAATAGCCGAACCTTCAGGGCCGTTTCGTTTACCTGATACACCTGCTGCATCTCACGAAGAGATAGTCCTTCCACTTCCTTCATCAGTAGAAGAATTCGATCTTCATCAGAAATGTTGGCGAGAATCTCATCGACATAGGCGCGGGTCTGCTGTTTCTGGTTGTCATCCAAATTGGCTTTGCTACTGGCCGACGCGTCGGCAATAACTACCTGCTCCTCCGAGAGATCGCACATCCTGGATTCCATGCGCCTTTTGCTCTTCCGTATATAGTCATACGCGGCGTTTACGGCTAATCGATACAGCCAAGGCTCGAAAACCTCCGGTGTCCTGAGTTGATCGAGAGAGAAATACAGGCGGAGAAAAACTTCCTGGCCTACATCCTCGACATCTTCCGGATGGTTGATAAGCCTGGCTACCGTTCCAAGAATCCTCCGGCGATAAGCGGCAACAATCTGGTTGAACGACGCTTCGTCCCCTTTCTGGGCCCGTTGAATGAGTTCGAACTCAACCAGCATGGATTCATAGCGGCAATGAAAAAGGCGCGAAGCCGCCTATTAAGGTTACAAGGGCTGGAACGGATGCGAAACCAGAAACTTTCCGGTTGTTAACTTGACTATCGCGTACTCATATTTTATTCTTAATAAAGATCAGATGTTATGAGTAGCTTGAATCTAATCTGATTGAAAGGACATCGAACAACTATGAGCACCAATACCGAACCCTACCGCTTCTTTGAAGAAGCCGTTACCCGGATGAGGAGTGAGCCACGCACGTCGCGACCCTGGTCACCGGCTGTGGATGTGTTGGAAACGGAGCACGAATTGGTTCTGAAGGCAGATCTTCCGGACGTGGATCTGAAAGACATCGACCTCCAGGTGGAGAACCACACGTTGACAGTGAAGGGCCATCGCAATTTTGAGCGGGATTTTGAAGGCAAGGGCGGCTATCACCGGATTGAACGCAGTTTTGGCAACTTTGTCCGGACTCTTTCGATCCCATCTACTGTGGACACGGAAAAAGTTGGGGCGGCGTACAAAAACGGCGTGTTGACCATTCAACTTCCGAAAAAGGAAACGGCGAAACCGCGACAGATCAAGATCGACGTAGCCAATCAAGAGAACGCGCAAGCCGCAGCTTCCAAGTAAGAACGGGCATACCGGGAGAATTTTGGGTCATGAGGGCCACTAGATGTCCTCATGACCCTTTTGCAGCAGAACAGGAGATAAATAATGTTTCGGTTCGATAAGTTAACTCAAAAAGCGCAAGAGGCGGTGCAATCTTCCCAAGGCGTGGCCGAAAAACATGGCAACCAGGCGGTGCATCCGCTCCATCTGTTAATCGCGCTGCTGGAAGACAAGGATGGAATTGTCCGGCCGGCGCTGGAGAAGTGCAGCGTGCAACCCGCGGCCATTCAAACTGAAGCCGAGCGGCTGAGCGACACGCTACCGAAGGTCTCCGGGACCGGCGGCATGCAAGTGGGCATGATGATCTCACCGGGTACGAATCAGGTTTTCGAAACGGCTTTTAAAAAGGCCGAGAATTTTAAGGATGAGTTCGTTTCTACCGAGCATCTGCTGCTCGGAATCGCCGATCAGAAGTTCGATCCCGCGGGCCAGCTTCTCCGTCGCGCCGGAGCCGACCACGATGCGCTGCTCCGCGCTTTGGTGAGTGTCCGTGGAACGCAGCGGATTACGGACCAGAACCCGGAATCGAAGTATCAGGCCCTGGAGCGATATGCAGTAGATTTAACCGACCAAGCACGCAAGGGCCGCCTGGATCCGGTGATCGGCCGCGATGAAGAGATTCGGCGTGTGATGCAGGTGTTGAGCCGCCGGACGAAAAACAATCCGGTGTTGATCGGTGAGCCGGGCGTTGGTAAGACGGCGATTGTGGAAGGTCTTGCCGCCCGGATGGTGAATGGCGATGTTCCCGAACAGTTAATGAACAAGCGCCTGGTGGCTCTGGATTTAGGATCGATGGTCGCCGGCACCAAGTTTCGGGGTGAATTCGAAGACCGCCTCAAAGCAGTATTGAAGGAGATCACGGAATCGCACGGCGAGTTGATCTGCTTCATCGACGAGTTGCACACTCTGGTGGGCGCCGGTTCGGCTGAGGGCGCGATTGACGCGGCGAATATGCTGAAGCCGGCACTGGCTCGCGGCGAGTTGCGTTGCATTGGCGCTACGACGCTTTCGGAGTATCGGAAGTACGTGGAAAAAGATGCGGCATTGGCGCGTCGATTCCAGACCGTGCTGGTGGGCGAACCTACCGTGGACGACACGATAGCAATTCTTCGCGGCTTGAAAGAAAAGTACGAGATTCACCATGGTGTGCGCATCAAAGACGCTGCCATTGTGGCTGCCGCCCTTCTTTCGAACCGCTACGTGAGTGACCGGTTTTTACCGGACAAGGCCATCGACATTATCGATGAAGCCGGCAGTGCGCTTCGCATGCAGATTGGTAGCATGCCGATTGAAATCGACCAGATGGAAAGGCGTATTTCTCACCTGGAGATTGAACGGCAGGCTTTGGTCCGCGAAACGGATGCACCGTCGCGCGATCGGCTGCGCCATATCGAAAATGACTTGGAGCGCATCCGTGGCGAAGCTGCGGGGTTGCAGGAACGCTGGAAGCGGGAGAAATCAGCGATTAATCGCGTGAGCCAACTCAAGAAAGACCAGGAACAGGCGCGTTTGGACGAAGAGAAAGCGACTCGGCAGGGCGAGTGGGAGGCGGCTTCCCAACTGAAGTACGGCAAGCTGGCGGAGTTAGAGCGCGGTCTGGAAGATGCGACGAAGGAGCTCGAAACCATCAAGAGCGGGTCGGCACTTTTAAAAGAGGAGATCGACGAAGAAGACATTGCCCGTGTGGTCGCGAAAGCTACGGGCATTCCGGTGGCGCGGATGATGGAAGGTGAAATCCGCAAGTTGATCGATATGGAAGTCCGGCTTCACGACCGGGTGGTTGGCCAGAACGAAGCGGTCACGCTGGTAGCGAATGCCATCCGGCGAAATCGCGCCGGGTTGGGCGATCCGAACCGTCCGATCGGGAGCTTCATTTTTCTCGGTCCGACCGGTGTCGGTAAAACAGAAGTCGCTCGCGCGTTAGCGGAGTTTCTCTTCGACGATGAAAAGGCGATGGTCCGGATCGACATGTCGGAGTATGGCGAGCGTCACGCCGTCAGCCGCATGATGGGAGCGCCTCCGGGATACGTCGGTTACGACGAAGGCGGTCAGTTGACGGAGCATGTCCGTCGCAAGCCGTTCAGCGTGGTGCTGTTCGATGAGATCGAAAAAGCGCACCCCGATATCTTCAACACCATGTTGCAGGTACTGGACGACGGCCGCCTGACCGATGGACAAGGCCGTACGGTCAGTTTCAAAAACACAGTGATCATCATGACCTCAAATGTAGGTTCGGGATTACTGAAGGAAAATGGACCGTTCGGCTTCTCAGTCACGGCGCGAGATGGCAAGAACGATGGCGTGAAGAGTCGGTTGCTCGCCAGTTTGCGCCAGACGTTTCGGCCGGAATTTCTGAACCGGATCGACGACATTATCGTTTTCAATCAGTTAAATAAGGTAGATCTAACGAAGATTATCGATATTCAATTGAAGAAACTGATGGGCATGATCGAAGAGCGCGGGCTCCATCTGGAGATCAGCGCGGCTGCGAAGGAAGTGTTGCTGGAGGAAGGATACGACCAGACCTACGGCGCGCGTCCGATGCGGCGTGCGATTCAGCGGCTGGTGCAGGATCCACTTTCACTAAAGCTTCTGGAAGGGGCGTACCTGATGGGCGATACCATTTTGGTGGATCGCGATCCGGAGGAAAAAGGCAAGCTCATGTTTGGACGACGAGAGGCGGAGCCGATCTCGATTGAGGTTCCGGAACTCCAAACAGTTAGCTAAAGGTAACTCAAGACACCGGGGCGCTCGGAAAACCGGGGGGGATCATCCGGCGCCTCTAGTGTCGGGACAAGGGGGATTGTCCGTACACAGTATGACGAACGAAACCGCAGGATGTTCCCTCGAAATTTACTCTGAATAAACTTTTTCTTCAATTTCGCGGCGAACAGTTTCAAGAAAGCTGTCGACCGACCGAACGCCCTGGTCGCCGTGCTTACGATTTCGTACGGAAACCTCTCCCGATAGAGCTTCCCGGTCTCCAACAACCAGCATGTAGGGAATCTTCTGAAGCTGTGCGTCGCGGATCTTCAGGTTCACCTTTTCTTTCCGGTCGTCCACAGTCACGCGAATACCGGCTGCATCCAGTTGTTTCTGAACCGCATGTGCGTATTCCATTTGACGGTCCGTGATGGGAAGCACAATGGCCTGTACCGGCGCGAGCCAAACCGGGAAAGCTCCCGCGTAATGCTCCACCAGGATTCCGAAGAACCGTTCGATGGAACCGTAAAGGGCGCGATGCACCATGAGCGGCTGATGCTTCTTGCCATCTTCCCCGATGTACTCCAGATTGAACCGGTGCGGGAGGGTGAAATCGAACTGTACAGTGGACAATTGCCAGAGCCGGCCAATGGCGTCTACCAGCTTCATGTCAATCTTCGGGCCGTAGAAAGCCGCTTCGTCCGGCATCACCTTCACTTTGATTCCGAGGCGCTCGGTGGCGTGCGTCAGGGATCGTTCCGCCAGCTCCCATTGTTCGGGCGAGCCGTCGTATTTCCCGCTGACGCCCTTATCCCAGGTAGAAAGCTCGGCTTCGTACTGCTTGAACCCGTAAGTGTTTAACGTGTCGATCGCGAACTGGAGGCAGTTCACCACCTCGTCTTCGATTTGCTCCGGGGTACAGAAGATGTGAGCATCGTCCTGGCAGAATCCACGGACGCGTAGCAGGCCGTGCATGGTGCCGGACCGCTCATAGCGATAAACCGTTCCCAACTCACCCAGGCGAACCGGAAGATCCCGATAGCTATGCGGCTTATCGGCATAGATCAGGATGTGGAACGGACAGTTCATCGGCTTGAGCTGGTATTCGGCATCATCCAGCTCCATCCGCGCAAACATGTTCTCGCTGTAAAAATTGGCATGGCCGGACGTCTTCCAGAGTTCGTGCCGTGCCACATGCGGGGTGTATACCAATGAATAACCGCGCTTCAGATACTGGTCGCGCATCCAGTCTTCGATTTGTTTCCGAACGATGCCGCCTTTCGGGTGGAAGAAAATCAGGCCGGGGCCCGCAAGCTCCTGAATGCTGAAAAGGTCCAGTTCTTTGCCAAGCTTTCGATGATCGCGCTTCTTCGCTTCTTCCAGCTTGGCCAGGTATTCTTTGAGATCCTTTTCAGTGAACCAGGCAGTACCGTAGATGCGCTGCAATTGCTGGTTCTTTTCATCGCCTTTCCAGTACGCACCGGCGACGGACAGCAGCTTGAAAACCTTCAGTTTCGAACTGGAGGGCACATGGGGGCCGCGGCAGAAATCGATAAACTTCGGACCAAGCGTGTATTCGGTGAACGATTCACCCGCCCGCTCCTCAATCAGTTCGACCTTCATGCCCTCTCCGGCTTTCCGGTACTTGGCTAACCCTTCCGTCTTGTCGGTAACGACGCGGTCGAACTTCAGGTCCTGCTCCTGGAGTTCGTGCATGCGGCGTTCCAGCTTTTCAAGATCGTCCGGAGTGAAAGCTCCGTCGCGCAGAAAATCGTAGTAAAAGCCGTTATCGATAGGCG
>CAXSIG010000036.1:7603-9376 GCA_964237255.1 uncultured Bryobacteraceae bacterium | reverse complement strand
CCTAACTGCGTTCCGGGAAACAGGTCCATGACAGCGGCCGCCAGCAGGTGCGCCGTAGAATGGCGATAGACGTAGAGGGCTTCAGGATCCTTCGTGGTCAGGATTTGAAGCTGGGCGTTGTCTTCGAGGGGCCGGGTGAGATCGTAGAGGTCTCCGTTCACCTTCGCGACCACCGCCGCGTCGGCAAGGCGCGGGCTGATGGAACGCGCGATATCTAAAGGTGTTGCACCGGATTCGACCTGTTTGACCGAGCCATCCGGCAGCGTAATGTCAAGCTGCATGGGAACTTTCAGGCTAACATTCGTCGGTGAGTTACTTCAGAAAGACGACAGAGGAATAGTAACCCTGTACAGCCGTGATCCACCAATCCGCATCGCTGGGCGGAGCACCCGTGCCATGGGTGCTGGCGCCGACACCGGCTCCGAAGAGAACGGACACCACACCGGCCGCGGCTGTTTCTTGCATATGTGAACCCCAGGTGATGGTGGAACCTTTGCTCGTGACTTTTGGATTCGCCGCGAGATTTGCCGAGAAGTAATTGAACCGTGCTCCGGTTGTTTGAAAAGTATCTCCCAAGAAGTACACAGGAGTGGAGTCTTCGAGACGCGTATCGCTATCGATGAGCGTGGGGAACAACCCACCGGTGTATGGGTCGGCCAGTTGACTGGAATTGATGTGGCCAACGGGCATCTGCCATAAGATGACAGGCATACCCGTGGTGCTGTGCATGGTGCTCACGAAGGTCAGATAGTTTCCCCAAAGGTCGTTGTTCCAAAACCAATAGGAACTAGCGGGATCGTTTTGCGCGGACGCTTCAAAGCCTGCCGCATCCAGACCATACTTATCGATAGAAACGAATTTTGCGCCGTTGCTGAGAACTCCCGCCGCCACGTAGTAATTCACGATTGCCGACGCTTCCTTGGCAATCATCTGCCGGCCTTTGGCGATTCCGTTGGCCTCGGTAAGATGCATCAAGCCCTTGCCGGGAACCGGGGTGGTCCAACCGCCGGCCGGCGAGGCCCAAAGGTTCATCTGCCATCCGAAATACACCTGTGGGCAGTTCTTTGCGATTGTATAGTTGATCGCTTGCACCAGTCCGGCAACGGTGTTGGCAAAGGCCGGATCCACGCCCGGCTTGAGGACGCCGGACGAATATGCCGCACCGGTCATGGCTGGTACTTGCGAGGCGGATAATCCGGAATTTTGCGCAAGGTAACCGAGAAAATCCGGCTCCAGCACCATCCCGACGATATCGTCCGGAGACTCCTTATTGATTATGTTCAGCGCGAGTTGTAACTGAGTGAAGTAAGCCGACATATATGCTGCGCTACCGATGTGCGACATATCCGTCGTGTAGCTCTCGCCGCCATCGGGGATGTTGTAATACACGAAATACGGAATCATGCCGAGCGTACGGCTGTTCCGGATGTAAGTAGTGACGCGGTCGCCGGGATTGTTGCCCCACGTATCCCATCCGATATACGGACCGCCGTTCAGATAGATGTAGCGAACGTCCACGCGTTTGTTTTGAGCGCCCGGTTGAAACGACTGCCAGAACGAAAGGTCCGCCATGGTGTCTTCACTGACGGAGCCAACGGAAAGATACTTCGGCATGCCGGGCAGCGTGCCGTCCGCGAGCGCGCGCCGGGTACGGGCCTCGAACGTGGTGCGCCGTGCGATGTGATCCGGGCCGAGCAGCTCGATCGCCGACTGTCCGTGGTCGAGCGAGGCGCACAGGCGCTGCACCGCGCGGTCGACCGTCGGACAGCCGAG
>CAXSIG010000036.1:7170-7593 GCA_964237255.1 uncultured Bryobacteraceae bacterium | reverse complement strand
CGTCCGCGTTTTTCACTCGAACACCTACGAAGCGCGTAGCGCCGGTAACACTGTCGACCAGTTTGAGCGATGTGCGTCCGGGAGCTACGCCGGTCAACTGCAGGGTGTTTCCTCCGACGATTGCGGCAACTACATTCGGATTGCTCGCCACAACGCCGAACTTCGGCGAGCCGCCATTTTGAAGGCTGATGGGATAGCTGACGGCACCTTGTGGAATGGTGACCGAGTAAGCGGGCGAACCGTTATCGACGGTCTGAATCAAAATCGATTGCGGCACTACCGGAGCTTGTACCTGAGTTGAGAAAGTCAGCGTGCAGGCGGTTCCGTTGAACATACAATTCGTGGTGCTTCCGGAAGATAGCGTGCCATTTCCATTCAGGCCGATGGACACGTTGGCGCCGGGAGCGATCGACCCATTCCAAT
>CAXSIG010000036.1:2214-7160 GCA_964237255.1 uncultured Bryobacteraceae bacterium | reverse complement strand
CCGTTACCGCAGTCCCGGCTTGCGTATAGTTGCCGTTCCAGAGACCCGTGATGGTGGGAACGAAATTAAACGCGAGCTTCCAGTTGTTTACCGCCGTTGCTGTTGTATTGGTAATGATGAGGTTCGCGCCGAACCCACCGTTCCATTGTCCTGTCATCTGAACGTTTACCGAAACGCCCGCCGTAGCCGGCGGGTTCGATGGCGGCGTGACTGGCGGGTCGGGGGAAGGAGTGGTTACCGGTGCAGCCGATGTGAAGGTAAACTTCACATTCTGCGGTGCAACCGTGATGTTTCCCGGAGCGCCTCCGAACCCTACTTCGACCGTTCCCTTGACTGGAATCGCGGCATTCCACGATGCCGGTCCGACTACGTAATGCGTTCCCGTATGGCTGATAACAGCGCCGTTCCATATTGAGCCGATGGCGGGCGCGAAATCAAAGGTGAGACTCCAACTCGTGATGGCGGCCCCGGTGTCGTTCGCAATGTTGAACTGCCCATTGAATCCGGATCCCCAATCGCTGACCGTTTGATAGTTAACCGACGCAGACGCTTCAATGGCGAATGCTACACACAATAAAGCAGGAAGCGTGAGTCTATAAAATCGAAACATTCTCTTGTATTACTATGCGGCATTTTTGTTAATGGCCGCAATTTAAGAGAAATAACTTACACATCATTGATTGTTTCGGCTCCACCAAAATACACCAAGGGCAATCAGCAGAACAAAGGAAAACACGGCATCCGCCGGACGTCCGACAACGACAGTCAACAATGCGGCTGCCGACGCCATTGTACAAGCCAGAAGCACTAGCCCGTATTGGGTCGTTCGCGGAATTAACACGAGGATACCACCGATAACCTCAATAATGCCGGTAGCGTAACGGAACCACTGTCCAAAACCGATCTCTTGAAAAAGCTTTACCCATCCATCCGAAAATTTGTCAGCGCCTTCGATGACGAACAAAAATGCCACACTGCCGCGCAGCATCCAATCGCTGAGCTTATTTTGCGACACAGCTTGACCTGCCTGCTCGAACATGAGCATTCAGACACTGCAAAACAGCCAATAGTTCCCCAGGCTGCCAAACGGCTTCGGGTCGAGTCCAAATTAGCGATTCGGGTTGAGTAGTTTATGGCTCAATCTAAGAGAAAGATCGTCGACGGGTACTTAAAAATTCAACCGTAGCGCCATCTGGATGATTCGCGGCCCCTGCATGGGACCGGTCGCCCGCCCGAAGTTCACGTCGCCGAGATTTACATTGATACCGCCGAAAGAAGTCCGATTCAGCAAGTTCGAGATGTCGGCGCGATATTCGATATCGGACCGTTCCCAAATCTTAACGTGCTTCACCAAGGAGAGAGCCTCCGTGAAGAGCGGCGGGTTTCGGAAGCTATTGAGATACGGCGAAGCGGTACCGAATTGGTAGGCGCCTGGAATCGCAAATGCGGCTCGGTTGAAGTAGCGTCGGGCGGGATTGTTCGGGTCGAGATCGGTTCGATCAATCCCGCTCGAGAGGTCCTGGCCGGTGGTGATCGCCCGCAGCGTAGGAGTAAACAGAACTCCCGTTCCGAGCGTATTGACGGGCGCGTTCAATAGCAGAGGATTGCCGGAACGATACTGTTGAATACCAGCTATCGTCCATCCGCCCACAACGCTATTCACCAAACCGTTGCGTCCGCTCAAATAGCGGCGGCCTTTTCCAAAAGGAAGGTCCCACGTGTAGACCAGATTCAAAGTATGCGGATAATCTTGGATGGAAATGAATTTTTCCGGCTTTGAATTGTATTGGTCCTGCGGTGCGCTTCCGTTGCCCGTTTGGGTGTAAGCACCGTTGATGGAAAGGTTCTTTTCCCACGTGTACGCGGCCAAAAGGTTGACGGAGCTATATCGCTTCTCCACCTTCACCTGCAACGAATCGTAGCGGGTACCGCCGGTTCCCAGGTAGGTGTGAATAATGTTCAGGTACTGCGGATAGGGTCGTAGCGATTGCGCCAGAGAACCGGTGAATGAGGGATACGGCTTGGTGAAGCCTGCGGCTACTACCTGCGGATCGTTAATATTCAAACCCAGCAGCGATCCCAGGCTCAGGTACTTCGGATCCACTTGGTTATAAGGGACATAGCTGTTGAGGCGCGTGCCTTTGCTCCCGATATAAGCGACATCCAGCAGCACGCCTTTCGGCAACTCGCGCTGGACATTGAACTGCCAGTTCTGAATACGTCCGGCAAGCCCATCTTCCTTTGAGAGCACCAATACCGTGGAGCCGTTGGCGTAACTAGGGTCGATTACGGGAGGAGGAACGAAGTTTGCGGGAAGCTGGAATCCGTTGTCCCAATTGAATGCCGGAGAAATTCCATCAGGAGAAGAGGGCGTGGGCGAAGCGCTGGTGCCCCAGCCGCAGGGGAAACATCCGCCACCCGTGTTGCCGTTTGCGGATGAGAAATACATTCCGTATCCGGTTCGGATTACAGTCTTCGGATTCAGTTGGTACGCCACGCCTATACGTGGACCGAAGTTTCCGAAATAGACCTTACCGAACCGCTCCTGCCCGTTTCGCCCCGGACCGGTACCGGCGAAGGAGAGCGCACCCAATCTGCCACCCGCGGCGGGATTGGGAATGGTGGGATCAAACGCAGACAGCGTGAGGTTGGTGTCGGTACGCGGCACGAAGATTTCCCAGCGAAGACCCAGGTTCAACGTCAACTTGGAAGTTACTTTCCAGTTATCGTTCAAATAGGAGCCGTGATACAGGTACTTGATATCGACACCCTTGGTGTTGTAATCCCGGCGCGCGTTGTCCGGGCCCCCAAGCAGGAAGCTCGCGAACGAGTTACCGGTGTTGGATCGGGATGCAGGGTTAGCCGTCTCAAGGCTGCTGAAGTTGAAGAGTCCCTGCGCGTAGGAATCGTCCAGTGGATCCTGGAACGTGCGGCCGCGATGGAACTCATAACCGGCCTTAATTTCGTGACGGCCCCTCACCCACGTTAGGCCTTCAATTACCTCAGTTGTGTAATTCTCCTGCGCCCCGCGGTTCTTCGGGTTGTTCCCGAAACCGGTATAGCCATCGGTGGTGAAGACAACGACGGGAAAGCTTTGGCTGCCGTTCGTGGCGACACCTTTCAGACCCAGCTTGGTGGGCCAATCCTGTAAGTGTTGCGGTAACTGGTTGAAGAGATCCTGGTAGCGGCTGAAGCCGAAGGTCAGATGGTTCAGCAGCGTGGGTGTAAATGTGAAATCGTGATTTAACCGGGTGATGTCGGGTTTCTGGCTGCCGACGGAACCGCTGGCAAGCGGGCCAGGCAAACCACTCTGCGAAAACGTGGTGACGCGCTGCCAACTATAAAGACCGCTTACCCGATTTCGCTCACTGAACGCGTGATCGCCTTTGACACTGTATATGTTGCGCTCAACCGTCGTGAGACTGGTGCTGCCGTAGTTGTTCGAAATTCCCGGGCCGGTAGGATCCGGAATTAAACTCAGGATGTTTTTCGAAACGCTGCTGAACCGCGAAGTGGGGATAATGTTGCCGGGGAACGGATCTCTTATCACCACACCGTTTTCGGTGCGAGTGGTATCGGGATTGTAAATCAGGCGGCTTCCTAACTCACTGAAGTTACCCTGCTTCATCAACGCCGTGGGCACCGTGGTGGTGATGTTACCTCCACCGTTGTTCTGCCGGTATCCATTCCAGGTGAAATAGAAGAAGCTCTTGTTACGTCCGTCATACAGCTTTGGGATGAAGACCGGACCCCCGAGAGAAACGCCGAATTCGTTCTGGCGCACTTTGCTCTTACCCAGAAAGGGAGTGCGCTGATTGACGCTCCAGCCCGCTGCGTCGAACTTGTCGTTGCGCAGAAAATCAAAAGCCGTACCGTGCAGGCTGTTAGTGCCGCTTTTGGTTACAAAGACCTCAATGCCACCACCGCTTCGACCGTACTCCGCGGAAAAATTGCTGGTGAGCACTTTAAATTCGCCATACATTTCCACACTGCCGATTCCGCCGTTCGCCACAAATGCGACACCGCCCGATTCCGGATTGGTGTGACTGGCGCCATCGATCAGAATTTCTTTCGAGCGCCGCGCGCCACCGTTGATGCTGGTGTCCTGCTGGCCGCCGTTCACGCCGGGCACGTAGTTGATGAAATTTTCCGGATTGCGGAAACCGCCGCTAACGAACAAAGGCGCATCCTTCACAAACTTCGGCTGAAATACGGTGCCCGTATCGCTGGTTTCGGCAAGCAGCAGCGGGGTTTGGGAGGTGACACTAACAGTCTGGGTGGCTTCGCCGATGGGCAGCTGAATCTCCAGCGCCAACCGGTTCGCGATCGCAATCACAATCTCCGTTTGCCGGTAAGTCTTAAAGCCTGTGTGCGCCGCTTCCAGCGTGTAGCCGCCTACGGGAAGGCTGGTGTACTCGAAATTGCCCGCGCTGTTCGAAGTGGCCTTCAGGGTAAGACCGGTGGCGGTGTTACGAATAACAATGGCGGCGTTCACCACCACCGCGTTCGATGGATCTGTAACACGACCCGACAAAGAACCGGTGTCCGACTGCGCGAAACACAGCGTCCCCGACAGTAAGGCTATGACCCCAGCTAGAAGCTTTTGCATTTTGTGAATTATATCAATTTGTCGTCAGATGTAACAATTTTGTAATGAATCGACGGCGCTGATAAAAAAGGCCACATCACCTTTGCGGATGATGTGGCCCGTGCCTCCCTATGAGTAGCCGTCAAATCACGGAATTCTACCGATAATCGATTGGACACCCTTTGACGTTGTATCGGGCTGGCAGGTGCACACCGCGGTATGGTGCCAGTTTGCCGGACAGTTCTGTCCTTTGTCGGATGAGTAGTTGGTGCAACTCGTCACAATGAGCGGATGGCGCATTGTCGAGCTTCCATTCGGATCAGCGACACTGTCCACGGATTTCCCGGTCCATGGTGGC
>CAXSIG010000036.1:632-2204 GCA_964237255.1 uncultured Bryobacteraceae bacterium | reverse complement strand
GCTTGGCACCCAGCGTCCCAAGGCCGTCGGAAAAACGCGCCAGTCGTTGCGAGACCGAATCGCTGGCCGGGAGAGTCGTTCCAGATTTCCTGAGTAACCGGACTATCGTTTCCATTGGCCTGCAGAACTAACCCGCTATACGCCGAGACGATGCGGTAATACGAGTAGTCTTTCATGGGTTCGACACGAAACTCCTGGTTCAAGCCGCCATTCCAACTGCCTTGTTTCAACTGAGCGCCGGGGGTGGTGGACAATCCCCATACGTCTAAAACCTTTCCGCTGTGCTGGGCGACAATCCTGTAGGTTCCATTGCTCTGCATCTCGAAACTAAACTGTTGGTTGGTCCCACCATTGCTGACATGCTGCGTCACAGGGGCGCCGTCGTCCCCGCTGGCATAATACACGTCGAGTGTCGTTCCAAGCGCGGGCAATGTAATTGGCCCGGTGACAATCGGGCCTGTCAAATGTTCTCTTGAGTCATCGAGAGTAAAGGTGGATTGATTGGCATACCGGAACGCGCGTCCCACGTCTCCCGCCGGCACGAAATCGAGTGCGGTACTGCCGTGATGAAGCTGCCCATTTGAGATCGTCACGATGCCGCTTACACTGCTGCCGGAAGCCCATGCTCCCGCCGCCGAAGTGGCGTTCAAGGCCTCCTCCGCGCCTGGTGTAGCGGTGCAGGCTGCCGCGGAATTAGAGTTCCCCAAAATGTGAACTGGGTACGGGACAGCGGTATATGCGTTGGTATAGATGCGTACTTCGGCATCCAAAGCACTCGGCGCCGTAGCAGATACTGTGATGTTGCAAGTCTGGCCCGTGCTTAATTCCCTGCCAGCGCAATCGGCGCTGACCGACATCGAGCAGTTGGACATTGCCGGGGTTGCCACGCGAGTGACCGTCATCTTACGTTGCGCCGTAAGGACGATCGTTCTGGTCTGTGTGCCGCTGAAGTTGCCGAAGTTGACCTCATCCATGCTGGTGAGGAAGTCGTCGACGCCGCATGAGCCGTACTTGGTAAATGACATGATCATCGAACTGAAACCCGTGGGATCCAGCACCGTGAGCAGGGATAAGTCCGTCGTCCCGGAGTCCTTAAGAACTCCAAATTCGGTGGCTGCGGTATTCATTCCCTTCAGCGCTCCCTTGTTGAGCAACTTGGCTGCATTCCAGTAGAGGTTCGTGCCGGCTACCTTATTCTTCAGGCTGGTCTTGATAAAGTCTTTTGCGAACGCGTAGGAGTAACTCTTTGCCGCAGCGAACACCAAGCCCGAGGTTGATTTTGCCGTGCTGGACAGAATTGCTTCTCCCGCAGCCGTGTCCGCCGCTTTCTCCGCCGCGTTTAGCGCACTGGTGCCTCCCTCGGCCGCGCCGAGGCTCAACAAATTAAGGGCTACTGAAGTCGTATTTAGAACTATGTCTCCGATCGCCGTGCCGCAAGCCGCCTTGGAAGTGGCGCAAGCCGCCCCGCATTGAACTGGATGGTCGGACGGGCACTGTCCCCAGCACACCGGCCCCACGCCGTCGAAACCGTTGCCGCAGGATGGGTAGCAAAGCCCCGCGTCTTCTTGTTGG
>CAXSIG010000036.1:0-622 GCA_964237255.1 uncultured Bryobacteraceae bacterium | reverse complement strand
CGCCGCACGAGGGTATCTTGCCGACACCACGGCCGTAGCTGTCTTTCGCACAAAATGCTCCGTCATCCCGCATCCCGTTTGGGCAGTCCGGCGTACAAACCAGGTCTCCGAACTTGTGAAAGCCGGAAGGACATTTTGGATAAATGATCGCGCCCGATTGGTAGCAGTTTCCCGAACCCCAGTCTTTCTCGCACCTTTTCCGGGCGGCGTCGAGATTCAGGGAGTCACCAAACTTCCAGGGGTACCCCGCGCTTGTAATGTCTTTGGGCTTCGTGCAGGATACGCCTATGTCGGCGAATCCGCTCGGGCAGCCCTGCCAACAAACCGGTCCCGTGCCTGTATAGCCGCTGCGGCAACCGGGATAGCATAAGCCTGCGTCCTTGTCTTGTCCATACTCGCAGTTACCGCCGATGGTCCCCGCTCCTCGGGCAAAGTTCTGTTTCCAGCACAGCAATTCCTGCGCGGCGGCGGGCGTGTGCGGCATGAGCCCCGCCGCAACGCAAAAGATGAATAAACGTTTCCATTTCTGTATCATTTTTGTTTTCTGTATCCTCTCTAAGGTTCGTTATTGTAATGGACGATGGCGGGCGCTGCGCTTTCCGCCAACAAAGAGAATGAAAAC
>CAXSIG010000035.1:13864-16986 GCA_964237255.1 uncultured Bryobacteraceae bacterium | reverse complement strand
AGCGGCGCGTTGTCGGCGGCCGGATTCGACGTGATTCGCACGGGGTTCACGGCAGCGCCGTCCTTGCCAACCGCTAACGGCACGGCAAAGAGGTCGGAATTGGTGCTCACCGCGAGCACTTCATCGGTGTTGGCGGTGTAAACCAGTTCCTTGCTGTCCGGTGAGATGGTGTAATCGTCGGAACCCCCCAGCGAAAACGGTGGCACGTCCCGGTCGCCGGGCGTCAGATCGCGAGCGGTACCGCCGTCCATCGGCATTACGAGCAAGTGGCTCCGGCGCGCTCCTTGCCAAGTAGTCCAATGACGGTATAGCAGCGTCGTAATCAGGCGTGCTTTCGTCGGCGCGGCCTTGGCTTCGTCCAGCTTCTTTCGATTGCAGTCGTCATCCGCTCCACACGCCGGAAAGACGTCGCTGGTAAACACAACATATTTGCCATCCGGAGAAAAGATTTGGCCCGAAGCTTCGGTAGACAATTTCGTTAACTGCATCAGGTTGGAGCCATCCGCGGCCACCGTCCAGACTTGAGATTCGCCGTCCTTCGTTGACGCGAAACCTAATAACTTCTCATTCACCCATCGGGGACGCTCGTTCGAGCCGGCGGTATCCCCCAACTCGCGGGGTGCGCCTCCTACGATCGGCACGACAAAAACGTGTGAAGTCTCCTTGTTCGTGGCGAGGTCAACCGTTACAGAAGAAAACGCGACAGTCTTTCCATCGGGAGAGACTTGCGGGTCGGCAACTCGCGCAAGTTGCAACATAGCTTCAACGGTGAACGGAGCTTTTTGGGCACCAAGCAGAAAAACAAACGCATTGTCCTGATCTTAGCTTGAGGCGCCTCGCTTGAGGCACTTCGCTTGTGACACTTCCCCTGTGGCACGGCGATTGCTGCCTCATGGAATTGAGGCTTCTATGTTCCTGCGACGGACCCTGCCCACATTTCTATTAGCTCTCTCAACCGGTTACGCGGACATCCTGATTTTACGAGACGGTTCGCAGATCCGCGGCAGCTTCAATTTCGCGAATGCGACTCAAATAACTTTAACGGACGACAACGGCAGACGCCGTACTGTCGAAATACGCGACGTGCAAGAACTGCGGTTCGCGCCAAGTGCACCTGCCGGGAACTACGGTCCCCCACCTAATCCATCCAATTACCCAGGACCTGGCAATCCGAGCTACGGGGCGCCTCCTCCACCCACCGGAGCGATGGTGGACGATCTAGATCGTTTAAGGCAGGATCTCCGAAGCGCAATGGACAACAACAATCTTCCTCCCGATCAGCGCCAGAGTCTGGAAGACGCGCGGGGAACGCTTAACGCAGCCGCTCAGCAAGCTCGAATGAACCGGCCCATCGCTCAACGCAATGTCAGGTTGGCAATGGATTCGATACGGAACGCTTCGGATCGTATGCAGCGCGACGATCGATCTCGGCTAAACGATGACATTCGCCGGCTATCCGCCTCCATGGGCGGTCAACCCGGTCGCGACTACTAGGAGTGAGCAAACAAAGAACCCGGCGGAGGTTTACGCCGGGTTCTCTGGAATTACTGACCGGCTATTTTTACGATCGTACCGGCATCGTGAATCGCGACATAAAGAGTTCCGGTCGACGAATCATAGGCCATGCTAGTCGGACCTTTCAGCCCATCGGCAATGATCTTCCCTTGCGGTAAATCGTAGCGTGTAACGCGCCCAGGAGCGCCGGCGAGATAGTTGGCACTGTACTCCAGAGTAAAAAAGACGGGAGTAGCAGCAGTCCCATTTACCGCGAGCACGTCGATGGCTGATGAAAGGTTTGCGATAAACGGTGTCACCTTGCCAGTCGCGGGATCCACGTTAGCGATTTGGGAACCTCCGGGAGTGAACGGGAAACCGCGTAGAAAGCTAACTAATAGCTGGTCGCCATAAGGGCGGACGCTGTCGGGAACGGCCTCGCTCACAGGAGGTACGCCGGGGGCTCCGCCATTCGAAAACGGAGCAAAGTGCGCGATGACTTGCGAGTGTCCGGTGGTGGTGTTGACCTCATACAACTGGTTCATCCCGGCATCTACCACGTACAAGCGATTCGGGCGGCTCGCCAGTGCCGTGATTCCGTATGGATGAGAATTACGCCACGCAGTGATGGGGTCCGCAATACCATCGCGAAAATCGGTCAACAACTCCACCGTTGTTTTGTCTGTCATGGTGACAGTCCCGTAATCCGATAATGTCGAATGCTGGGCGGCCGTCAGCGTGATTGGAGTAACCATCGATTCAACCGGAACCGGAAGGGTGATCTTCAGGATGGAGCTCAGTATCGGAGAAGACGGACCGCTTGGGTTTGGAACGATGGTATTCGGGGCGGTTCCCGCGCGAAAACCGTCTCCTTCGCCGTTCAGGATATAGAGAGTGTTGTCCTGAAGAACAAGGCCGTTCGGGCCATCGGGAGTGAGGTCCGGGGCGGCAAGGCCGGAAGGCAAACCATCCACCAGCGTTTTGCGATTTCCGGATTTATCGATCAAGGACACGCGGCCGGAATTGGGAGTCGAACCCACTTCGGTCACAAGGAGACTTCCGCTATCGGTAACAACCAACTTCGAAGGATTGAGAAGTCCCGAAGCGAAAGAAGCGGGTGTCTGTGCGGTCAGGATTACGCCGCAGAGAGAAGAAAGAAAAACAAGTTTCATCACTTAATAGTGAATACTAAGTTCGAAACATTTCGGCAAGTTGTCGAATGATAATTTTCAGTCGCCTTGCGCCGCGCGTTGGGGAAGCTTGAAGGCTTCGGGCAACGAGGATTTAGAGCCGCGGCGCTGTTCCAGTTCCCTGACGCGCTCCGCAGCTTTTTTACCAGCTAAAAACGCGTGATCGGAATTGTAGTATTCCCACTCGCTATAGCGGCCGGCCAAGACGATATCGCGTTGCAGCAGCCATTCGCGGATTTTTGCCACACTTGCCGCCCGGCCGTGGTCGTAAACCACATAGGCGTAAGGCATGTCGACCAGATTCGCGGTAACGATGGGATCGTCCACATTGAAAAACCCGACCCTAATGCAGTCTTTGATGCAGCGCTCAATCAGTTCCGCGCCGTCGCAGGGCAAAGGCTTGTACTCCGAGTAAGTAATTTCGCAGGTGAGGCCGAA
>CAXSIG010000035.1:12254-13854 GCA_964237255.1 uncultured Bryobacteraceae bacterium | reverse complement strand
CTCCGGCCGGGTTGCAATGCGGGCTCGCATTCCCCTGTACGAAGATGCGATGAAAGACGGAATCTTCCGGGTAGTAGATCCAATGCTTCTCCGTTAGCTTTTCGCGGCCCACACCGATGTTGACGCACTTAACGGAAACGTGACGAAGGTTAGAGGCTTCATCGTGGATCTCGGCAGGCGCTTCGTTGCCGATGGCTTGGATCAAAACCGGCAGCGGCATGGTGCTGACCAGAGTCTCGTATTTAAGTTTCGATCCGTCTTTCAACGTCACTGTGTGCGCGGACGGCGAAATCGATTGAACAGTTGTGTTAAGCCGGACTTCACCCTTCATGTTCGGAAGGAAGCCATTCATCAAGGCTTGAAACCCACCCCGTAGCGGATATCCGAAGCGTGCGTTCGGCCCCATCGGTTTTCCAACGGGTTTCAGGGCGCCCTCGATCATCTCTCCCAGATCGGGAATCGGAACACGTCCACCGAGCCATGACGTTTCCATCTCGCTCAACGGCACGGCCCAGAGCTTCCGGTTGTACGGCACAGCAAAATGCTTTGCGATACCGCTTCCCCAGACTTTATAGATAAATTCTTCGAAATTGCGAGGTTCGCCCGACGGGTCTGCCTGAAGCGGGGTCTCAGCCGCGATCACCCCATCTCCGCAGCAATCCGTAATCGATTCCGCTTTGCACTCAGAAGGCGACGAGGATGTTAACACCTGCTGCGGCGAAAGCGACCCGCTCAGCTTACTCGTCGGCTTTTTCGAAATGGAACCGAATCGCGCCTCAATCGCTCCCACGATACAGTCCTGAATGACTTCGGGAGGCAACCCATACAGGGCGCCTTGAAAGGGATAGCGTGTGTACACGTTCTTGCTGTAGATCCAGGCTTCGCGATCCTGCCAATGGACATTCTCGCCAAGCAGCATCCGGTACAGTTCGTGAACATAGGGATCGTTCGAGAACATGATGTGACCCGCAAAGTCGAAGGTAAATCCCTTGTCGACAATGGAGCGGCACCAACCGCCGACACGTTCTTCCCTCTCGAGAAGAAGCGCATCCGCTCCCAAATGAAACGCGGCGCTTAAACCGGTAGGCCCGGCACCGATGACAATTGTGGAGGCCTCGGCCGCTTTGCTCTTGACCACAAGACCGCTTCCGGCGGCACTTGCCGGGATAAACACGCCATCTTCCAGGTGGCGGTTCTTCTGTATCGCTTTCTCGATTTGCTCTTCCATCGCTTTTGCTGTGGAGTCCCAGGAAGTATTCCGCAGAACCTCGCGCATACCGGCGATTCTGGATTCCCGCTCTATCTTGGAAGCGTGCAGCGCCACTTCGCACGCGGCGGCAAACTCTTCCGGAGTCTCTCCTAAATAAACAATTTTACCGTATGGCTCTTTTACGTCGGTTATGGGCGTGCTTACGATCAATCGCTCCGCTGCCATGTACTCAAGTGTCTTAGTCGGGCTAATGAATTTGGTGGATTCATTGCGCGCGAACGGTAAGAGGCAAATGTCCCAGCCGCTCACCAAGTTCGGCAGATCCCGGTAATGCTGCTGCCACAGGTAATGAATGTTCGGTAAACGCGGCAAAAGATTCGGATCGAACAT
>CAXSIG010000035.1:1380-12244 GCA_964237255.1 uncultured Bryobacteraceae bacterium | reverse complement strand
GCGATTGCGCTACATAGCGAATCAAGTCTAAATCGATTCGCTCATCGATTACGCCGAAGAAACCGAGACGCGGATGAGGTAATGAGGCCTGACTCGCCGGTTCTCTCGCCTCTCCCGTGAGCACTTTGTGAAAATGCTCGGCATCGACGCTGCTGGGAAAGCAGTGTACATTCGGGTGACGATTCCGTTTTGCGCGATAAAGGCTAGGCCCACCGGTAAAGACTACGTCCGAGAGCGCCATCAGCTTGGCCTCATACTCCAGCAGTTGACGCGGAGCGTGAAGGAAAGCGGAAAGTTCGTCCATGCAATCGTACACTACCGCCTGCGGAACAATTCCATCCGCCAGGGGCAGCGCCATGGGTGTGTAAAACCAAGCGACGTAACGAGAAAGTTGTTCTTCCGCGATCAACTGCCGAACCAGTTGTTGCAAAAACGGCATTTGCGCATCGCAGAAGCCGCCTTGTTCCACCGGAGTGTGAGGACGACACACCATAACATTTCCCTCGCCGGGAATTCGCTCCCAATGAGGTTCACCAGCCGTACGAACCGGTTCTTCAATGAAAAGAACTCGCCTGCTTCCCGATAACCGTGACAGCAGATGCTGCGGACGCTGAAGAACGAAGTCCCAGCGCAAATGGGAAAAAGTCACGATATCGAACGTCGGCCGCATATGTCTCCTAAACCAGATTTTTGATGCACCAATTTAGCCGCTAGAGCTAATTGCGAACGCCCAACTTAGCAGTTTCGATACCAATTGCAAATTGGAGTTTGTTCTGAACCATCCGAAGCGACGCAGCATACGGTAGGTTTAAGACCCGGCGGAGCTCGTGATCGCCGTACCGCTCATAATCCCACAGTCCGCTATTATGCCAATGTAAGGGATCCGCCCAGTCATAGCGGTCGATTATCGGATAGAGACAAATGCCACTAACTGGGACGCCGGACCGAATCGCTATCTCGATTTCCGAACCGATTGTCTCAATCCAGGCTGGCCGAATAGAACCCACATGACTGGTCTCCGCGAGAAATAGCGGCCGGCTATACCGATTCCACACCGTCTTCAACAGACGATGAAGCGGTTCCCAACGAGTGTCGGGAGGAACACGATCCCAGATAAGCCGGGCCCCATCGTCTACCTGCCACTGGTTGGATGAGTAGAAGTTGCAACCCACGATGTCCAGGTACTCCGGTCTCCCGCCAAGCTCAGGGCATTTGTAACCGGCAACCATGTCCCAGGCTTCAAATTGAGACTCCCCATAGGATCGTGCTCGATCCACGGAGTCGGGACGGCCGGGCTGAGGCACTACATGAATCAGCGGCTCAGGATAAATGAAGCGTGCCCTGGAATCGACAGACCGAATCGCCTGGACCGAAGCAACAACGCAGCGGATCAGTTGTCGCTTGATTTCCCAGTCGTAACCCTCCGCATGAGGGTACATAAGTGTTCTTGCTGCCGCCCAGGCGAAAAAGGAGATTTCGTTAACCGGCGAGTAAATCGGGATGTCATCCGAATGGGAACGGATGACTTTTGCGGCGGCGCGGGCAAACTCCGCAAATCGCCCAGGGAAGCTGGGGGAAAAAATGTCGTAAAAATCGGGCCACCCATAATGGCAAACGTCCCAAATAACCTGGATACCTTGACGGTTCGCGGCTTCCAGCATGGGGACAAACGAATCCCAGCGATAGACACCGCGAGTCGTTTCGATCAGGTGCCAGCGAAGTCCATCGCGGGCCGTTTCGATGCCCATGGTTTTGAGAAGCGCATAGTCGGACTCGGCTTGAACGTCATGCCGCGTTCCCGCAATCATGTCCAAGCGTTCGTTTTGTGGATTCCGATGCGTGGCGCATTCGAAGCCGCCCATCCAAAAAGAACGAAACACCTAATGGCGATCCTGAGTCTTGTAATCCTCAGCTGGGACCAGATACTGATGCCGTTGGAAATGCATGATGCGCTCGCGCCAAAAAAATTCCATTTGCCGATCTTGCGAAAAACGGGTTCCCCGTGTCGCGATGGCGATTTCCTCCAGGGGGAACTTCGGAGTGCGGTCCGCGTAAAGAAGCCCGTTCGCCTCCTGGTACGTGTCGCAGAACTGTGTATAGCAGAAACCGGCAAGCGAGACAAGATTGCGCACCACACCCAAAAGCGTGCTATACCGTTCCGCGAACTGAGCGGACGATTCGGATCTTGTGTAACCCCACGTTCCCTGGACGTCGGGAGAGTAGGCGATACCCCCGAACTCGGTTAGCATAATTGGCTGATCGTTGGTCGCTTTATTGTCAAGCAATAACAATCGTCCACCGGGACGTTCCCGTTTAAACAGGGCGGTTTGCACTTCCGTTACTCCGTACCGGTTTCCAATGCGGGTCGGCTGATCGTCGTAATCGTGAATGCCGATAATGTCGGTTGCAACGCTCTCCCAACCGTCATTTCCGATTACCGGTCGCGTCGGGTCGAGCGTTTTCGTTAGGTGATACAGGGCCTGCACGTAATGGCGTTGCGATGGACTGTCGGGGAGATCCGGCACGCCCCACGATTCGTTAAAAGGAACCCAGGCCACAATACAAGGGTGACTGGCATCGCGGGTGATAGCCTCGGCCCACTCTCGGCTCAACCGATCGATCGAATCCCTGGTGAAGCGGTAGGCCGACGGCATCTCTTCCCACACCAGCAGACCGAGCGTATCGGCCCAGAACAAATAGCGGGGATCCTCGATTTTCTGATGCTTACGAACCCCGTTAAAGCCCATCTGCTTAGCCAACTCCACGTCATGCCGTAGAGCTTCATCATTCGGTGCAGTCAATCCGGTTTCCGGCCAGTATCCCTGATCCAGAACCATACGCAATTGGTACGGGCGGGAGTTCAGGCAGAATCGGTCGCCCTGAAGAACTACCGAACGAAGTGCGGTGTAACTTAGCGCTGAGTCGATTACAGTGCCATGCTCGTCCAACAGAGCGATTTGCGCCTGAATCAGGGTTGGCGACGATGGCGTCCAAAGCAAATCGTTCCGATAATCGTCAATTCCTGGGTCGGAAAGGCCGATGCGGCGATTGACCTCTCCCGCTACCACGCCATAGGTGTCGTCCGCGACCAAAAAGTTGCCGACATGAAGCCGGACATTCAGTTTCAGCCCTTCGCGGCGTGCGCCTGAAATGGCAGATTCGAAAGCTATTTCCCAACGTTCCACATTAGGAATCCAGCGAATGCAGTCAATAAATGAAGCGGGAACGCGCTCCATCCATACCGTCTGCCAAATACCTGTCGTTCGGGGATACCAGATGGAATGCGGTTCCAACTGCCAATCTTGTTTCCCCCTGGGTTTCGCAAGGTCGGAAGGATCGTCCTCGGCGCGAACCTCGACGGTTTGCTCGCCCTCCGCATGCAGGATATCGGTTACATCGACATGGAAAGGCATATAGCCTCCCTGGTGGCTGCAAACGAACTGACCGTTCACCCAAACCGACGCGTGGTAATCGACGGCGCCAAAATGCAGAACAAGGTGCTGCCCGCCTTCGAGGGAAGGTGCGGTAAAACGGCGGCGATACCAGACCGCCCGGTAAAAACCTGTATCCCCGATCCCGCTGGCTGGGGTTTCGGGAGAAAAAGGAACGACGATCTCGCGGTCGAATGTGACCTGCGAAGGCACGGAGAAGCGCGCATCGCGGTCGATTGCGAACTCCCAAGGCCCGTTGAGAGAGCGCCAATCGGCCCTTTCCAGTTGCGGGCGTGGGTATCCGTGAGAAGCGCTGAAATCTGACATGGTTTTCTTAGCAGCTCCCGTTAGTAGAGACGTTCAGCAAAGTAGTGGGTTTCGCCGGCGCAGTCTCTCTCACTCATTATGCACGGCGTACCTAGAAACTTTCCGCTTGGAGGAAAGTTCGCGGGTCAGTAAGGTGTTGCGGTTGAAACTGTTCAACAGACCAACGCGAACCCGGTGTGAAGGTCAAACCGGCAAAATAGCCGATTTCGCGCCATTCGCAGTAGCGTACCATTGCGCGGGTGGCAACTCCACGTAGGTCGAGAACGGCTATCACTCCAACTGGAATTGCGGTCTCGAGTTGCACACAGACACCGATGGGCGATATGTCTTCGAGGAGTGCGGTTATTGTCCTGAGGCGACCTCGGGAATCTCTCCATTCCGCCTCAATTAGGTCCGCGCACATCAGGCGGCCCTCCATCCGTTTTTCTTCCATGCTGGCTAATCGGCAGGGTAGCTGCAGAACTTTATGGACTCGCTAAATTCGGTAGCGGAGAGTATGCTGAGAACGCCCTACCGATATCCTCACTAATGATCGCCACTTCGAACAAGAAGGTTTTCGTGCGTGCCACGCGCCGCGCAGAAGAGTAGCTCCCGTAAGACGGTTACCCGGGAAATATTGATCGAAGCCGCTCTTGCGCTCGGCTCAAAACAGGGATGGAAAGCGGTTACGATTCGCAAATTAGCTGATAGCGTGGGTTACGCCTCGCCCGTAATTTACGAGTACTTCGCAAACAAAGAAGACATCCTGCTGGAAATAGCGCGAGCTAGTTTCGCTAAGTTGGAAAGCGCCCTACAAACCCATGAACTCTCGACCGGACCGGAGGAACTCGCGGCGGCTTACTGGCGGTTTGCGATGGAGAATGGCGGACTCTATCGCCTGATGAACAATATGGACGGCGCATTGGAGCGCCCGGAAAACTTACAAAACGAAGCCAAAGGCGTGTGTCAGCTAGTTACCGCGGCGGTGGGGAAGTGGAGTAGGCAGCAGCGCACCGCTTTCGATTCAAATGAGGAAATAGCCGATGAATTATGGGCTTTTCTACACGGCATGATTACCCTTCACATGGACCGGGCAGTGCAGTTTTCTCCGGCGCGCGTGATTGCCGCAGTGTCCGCGTACCTGGAAGGCAGATCGAGACGTAACTAGCACGATTTGCGGAATCGAACCCGCTTTGCGCATAATATCTATCAATGATAGATCCTGGCGCAAGAACAGCATTAGTTATAGGGGCCACCGGTGGAATTGGCGGCGTAACCGCCGAGGCTCTGGAACGGCATGGTTGGAAAATTCGCGCCGTCGCCCGAGAAGAATCGAAGAATGGCCGGCAAGGTAGCTGGGAATGGGTTAAAGGCGACGCTCTTGACCGTCAGTCCATCACTTCGGCGGCGCGCGGCGTTCAGGCAATTGTCCACGCGGCGAACCCACCTGGCTACCGAAATTGGGGCAAGCTGGTGCTCCCCATGATTGAGAACACGATTGCAGCGGCGAAGGAAAGCGGCGCTCGCGTACTTCTTCCGGGCACCATCTACAACTACGGCCCAGATGCGTTTTCAATCCTAAGCGAAACATCGCCGCAAAACGCCACGACGCTTAAAGGCAAAATTAGAATTCAGCTTGAGCGTTTGCTGCAGGACAATGCGGAACGCGGGGTGAAATCACTGATCGTACGCTTTGGCGATTTCTTCGGTCCGAAGCCCGGGAATAGTTGGTTTTCGCAAGGAATGGTGACGCCGGGCACGCCAGTCCAGAGCGTGCGATACCCCGGCCGAACCGGGATTGGGCATGACTGGGCATATCTTCCCGATGCGGGCGAGGTATTCGCGCGCTTGATGGATCGCGAAGCTGAACTGGAAAACTGCGCCCGATTCCACTTTCGCGGGCAGTGGGATTGCGATGGAACACAGATGATCGAAGCGATTCGAAAGGCGGCCGGCAAGCCGGATTTCAAAGTAAAGTCCATGCCGTGGCTACTACTCCGCCTTCTTTCACCCTTTAACGAAACTATGCGCGAGCTTTACGCAGTTCGTCCGCTTTGGCAGCAACCAATCGAACTCGATAACCGGAAACTGACGCAATTTCTGGGAAGCGAACCGCACACTCCGCTGGACGAAGCAGTGAGCGCCTCTCTAGCCGGTCTAAAAAGCCTGTAATGCTTGGTAAACTGGAATCTTGTTCACCGTGGAGCGTCATCGATGAGCGTACCCGTATCCCAGATGGGTACCGTAGCCTGCTATATTCTTCGGCAAAAGGCGGCCGGCAGGAAGCGCTATCCGCTGGTGCTGATGCTGGAGCCGCTGTTTCGCTGTAATCTGGCTTGCGCCGGTTGCGGCAAAATTCAGTATCCCGCCCACATTCTGAAAAAGAACATGAGCCTGGCGGATGCCTTTCGCGCTGTGGATGAATGTAGTGCGCCAATGGTTGCCATCCCTGGCGGCGAACCGCTGATGCACCCGCAGATCAAAGAATTGGTCGAGGGATTGATCGCGCGTAAGAAATATATTTATCTCTGCACGAACGCGCTTCTGCTGAAAGAAAAGATCGACTTGTTCACCCCGAGCAAGTACCTGACGTTCTCCGTCCACATGGACGGTGAGCGGGAGCACCACGATTTTTCCGTGTGCCGCGAAGGGGGGTACGACATCGCGCTCGATGGTGTTCGTGAGGCGATAAAACGCGGGTTTCGTGTCACAACGAACACGACGCTGTTCGACGGCGCAGACGCGGCGAGTGTCAGGCGTTTCTTCGACGAAATGATGGAGGCTGGCGTTGAGGGTATGATGCTCTCGCCCGGATATTCCTACGACAAAGCGCCCGATCAGCAGCACTTCCTGGGTAAAGAGCGGACCCGTTCTCTCTTCCGCGCTATTCTTTCGAACCGGAAGAAGAGTTGGCAATTCAATCAGTCCGCGTTGTTTCTTGAGTATCTGATGGGGAAACGCGAGTATTCCTGCACGCCCTGGGGCATGCCGACTTACAACATCTTCGGCTGGCAGAAGCCTTGTTATCTTCTGCAAGATGGCTACGCGGAGTCTTTCCGGGAACTGATGGAGGCCACGAAGTGGCAGGAATACGGCACGGAGTCCGGCAACCCAAAGTGTTCCAATTGCATGGTGCATAGCGGGTATGAAGCTTCGGCTGTGAATGACACCTTCGGCTCATTGACCGGCATGCTGGCCACCGCTCGCGCTATGTTCTTTTCCACAAATCGCGATGACGAGGCGCTCCGCCAATTAGAGGCGCCGAAGAAGCCCGCTGTTTCCGAACTGGTACAGATCCAGTGACGGAACTCGAAGGGCGCGCCTTCGAGAATGCTACCGAAGCTGAGTTGCGCGCGGCCTTAGAACAGGCTTTCGATTACCGAGGCGACATCACCATCACTAAGCGGGACGGATCGCGGGTGGAAGGTTACATATTCGATCGACGCACAGCGGATACCTTGCAGGACTCCGAAGTCCGTCTTTTCCCGAAGAACTCGGACCAGAAGTTGGCGATCGCTTATTCCGATGTTTGCGGACTTGCCTTTACGGGGCGCGATACGGCCGCCGGGAAAAGTTGGGAGGCTTGGGTGAAGAAGTACTGGGAACGCAAGCAAGCCGGCGAAACGGCAATCGCTAACGAGCCGGAAGTGCTCGACTAGTTCGCTTCGCGACGCCGTAGTGTTGCACCAGGTAATCCAGAAGCACTCTGCGATTCTTGATCTTCGCCCCAATTACTTCCATCTTGTCGAGTTCCAACCCCCAATCTTCGCGCGACAGGTGAGCTTCCCGCACTGGGTCCATGGGGTGACAAGTTCCGCAGGTTTGTTCGAGTTGATGCTCGCTGAACGCGGGCTGCTGTTTGTCGATTCGTTGGGCTGCGGAGTACACCAGCATCAGCGCGACAAAGACCAGCACATCATGAGGATAACGGAATGCGAATTGGGATCGTAGTTTTAGCCGCAGGTGAAAGCAGGCGCATGGGAACGGCGAAACAGAAGCTTGTGTTCCGGGCAAAGTCGTTGCTGCGGCACGCGGTTGATGAAGCGTGCGCATCGCGTGCCGCCGAAGTTTTCGTGGTTATCGGATCGGACGAAATGCGACCGGAACTGGAACAGGCAGCGGTCCACGTTGTGTTCATCTCTCAGCGGGAGCAGGGAATCGGCACTTCCATCCACTCCGGTATCTCAGCCGCGAAAGCCGCCGACCTGGATGCTGTGATTTTAACCGTTTCCGACGCGCCGCACCTAACCTTCCAGACGTATAACCGGCTGATTGCCTCCTACATCGCGTCCAAGCTGCCGATCGTCGCATCTCAATACGCAGGGACCGTGGGTGTACCGGTGTTGTTCGAACGCGGGTTTTTCGATTCGTTGCTTGCGTTGGCTCCGGATGCGGGCTGCAAAGGGCTGATTCTTGAAAACGGCGCGAAGACTGTGCGAATCCCTTGTTCCGAGGCTGAGACCGACATCGATACGCCGGACGACTACCGCCAACTCATCGCTCCGGCCTCTAACGTGCTGCCACAATCCGACTAGATGACAGGCACTCTCGAGCTACAAAACGCCACTGGCGCGGAGAAGATTCCGCTTCAACTGCGCGTGAATGGCATCACGCACGACCTGCAACTGGACCCGCGAACCACACTTCTTGACGCGCTTCGCGAACACCTCGACCTTACCGGGACGAAAAAGGGCTGCGATCACGGGCAGTGCGGGGCCTGCACGGTTCTTCAAGATGGGAAACGTGTGAACTCCTGTCTGACTTTGGCTATGGTCGCCGCCGCACATGAAATCACTACGGTGGAGGGTTTGGCCAAAGACGGCGAATTGCATCCGGTTCAAGCGGCCTTTATAGAATATGACGCGTTTCAATGCGGCTACTGCACGCCAGGCCAGATTCTGTCCGCGGTTGCGCTGCTTTCGGAACCGAGACGGCCGAAAACCGATGACGAGATCAAGGAAAAAATGAGCGGCAATATTTGCCGCTGCGGGGCGTATCCGAACATTGTGGCCGCGGTGCGGTTCGTTCTGGAGAACGCGGAATGAATCCGTTTCACTTTCAGTCCGCGGAAACTACGGACTCCGCGCTGCAGTTAATCGGCGGTGCTCCTGCCGGTAAATTCCTGGCCGGCGGCACCACGCTCATCGACCTGATGAAGTTGGGCGTCGAGCATCCGCATAGCTTGATCGATATTAACCGGCTCCCATCCACGGAGATCGAAGAAGATGGCGACGGAGTCTACATTGGCGCCCTGGTGCGCAACGCGGCTATGGCGGAGCATCCGTTGATCGTGGAGCGTTACCCAATGGTGTCGGAGGCGATTCTGCTTGGCGCCTCGGCGCAGCTTCGCAACATGGCGACACTTGGAGGAAACCTACTGCAACGGACTCGCTGCTTCTACTTTCGCGAATCGGATCTTCCTTGTAACAAGCGGGTTCCAGGCTCAGGATGCGGCGCCCAGACGGGTTACCATCGTGCGCTTGCGGTGCTGGGCACCAGCGATTCATGTATCGCGAACTATCCAGGCGATATGGCGGTGCCTCTTGTCGCGCTTGACGCGGTTGTGCATCTGGAATCGTCGGAGGGTACTCGCTCAATTCCGCTGAATGACTTTTATGTGTTGCCCGGCGACACGCCGCACATTGAGACGGTACTGCAACCGGGCGAGTTGATTACCGGTCTGACTATCCCTTCTGTTCCGTACGCGCGGACGTCGCGGTATCTGAAAGTCCGGGATCGGCAGTCTTACGAATTTGCACTGGCGAGCGCTGCGATTGCCCTCGATATGGATGGCGGCTCGATTCGTGAAGCGCGTGTGGCGCTGGGTGGAGTGGGGGCGAAACCGTGGCGGAGTAAGGAAGCGGAAGCGGAAGCGGTCCTGCGTGGCGCCCTTGCTAATCAGGAAACATTCGACGAAGCCGGGCGTGCTGCCATGCGGGGCGCGAGACCGCACGAGGAGAACGCGTTCAAGGTGGAGTTGGCAGAGCGTACCGTAGCAGAAGCATTGCGCATGGTGGCAGAGGGGAAGATTCGATGAATGCGGTAATTGGAAAAGCGCACAACCGAGTTGACGGGCGTGCCAAGGTAACAGGCGCCGCGAAATATGCGGCTGAGCATTTTGAGAATGGAATGCTGTATGGAGTGGTTGTAGGCGCCAGCGTTCCGAGCGGACTGGTTCGCGGAATTGATACAACAGCGGCCGAGCGTGCGCCAGGCGTAGTTGACGTTTATACCCATAAGAACCGCCCGAAGATGGGAAACCCGCCGAACAGCCTCCTGATGGGCAACGGGGTTTTGGGTGATTCTCAATTGCCGCTTTCTTCTAATAAAGTAATGTACGAAGGCCAGCCCATCGCTTTCGTGATCGCAGAATCATTGGAACAGGCGAAGTATGCGGCCACGCGCATCAGGCCGGACTACGAACGGACGAAGCATGCCGTTACGATTGAGGCGTCCGACGAGGAGCCGTCGAAGCCTTTTCAAGCCAATGGAGAAAGGCTGCAAACCAGTCACGGCGATGTCGATAAGGGCCGTGAAGAAGCGACGGTCCATTTAGATGAGACCTATGAAACCCCGCCCGAGCACCCGAATCCCATGGAGCCGCACGCAATTGTTGCGAATTGGAACGGCGACGAACTAGAGGCCCACGATGCGTCTCAATGGGTAATTGGAACCCGTAATGTGATCGCGGGCACGCTTGAAGTTTCGAATGACAAAGTACGCGTAGTTGCTCCGTTTGTCGGAGGAATGTTCGGCTCCAAAGCCGCCACCGGCGCTCACGTAATGCTTAGCGCGTTGGCTACTCGAGAGCTCGGCAGGCCGGTGAAAACGGTTCTGACGCGGGAACAAGTCATGACGAATGTGGGCGCACGATCGCGCACTATTCAACGATTCCAAATCGATGCGGCAAGCGACGGGCGCATCCTGGCGCTGGAGCACGATACCACCTCACACACGTCGAAAGCCGACGACTTTCCGGAACCGTGTGGACTTACATCGCGCATGTTGTACAACGTCCCGAACTATCGGACTTCGCACAGCCTGGTCAGTCTGAACACTGTGACGCCGGCATGGATGCGCGCTCCCGGTGAGGCGGGCGTGCAGCGGCTCGGCGAACAGGATCGCCG
>CAXSIG010000035.1:0-1370 GCA_964237255.1 uncultured Bryobacteraceae bacterium | reverse complement strand
TGGCCGAGCGTGTCGTTGATGTTCTTGAAGTGGTCGAGGTCGAGGAACAGCACCGCGACGCCGGTGTTGCCCTGGCGCGCACGCTCGATGAACGCGCGCAGCGTCGGCTCGAGAGCGCTCTCGACGAGCTAGCTTACAAGCTCAACATGGATCCTATCCAGTTGCGCCGTATCAACCATGCTGAGATTAATCCACATTCCGGTAAGCCTTTCTCGTTCAAATTCCTTCTTGAGGCTTACGATCGCGGGGCGGAGTTATTCAACTGGAAGGCACGCAATCCCGAACCGGGCTCCATGCGGGATGGCCGCATCCTGGTTGGACAAGGGATGGCAACCGCAACCTACCCGGGAATGACAATGGGCGCTACCGTTCGGGTGCGATTGTCTGAAGTGTCTGGCAAGCTGCACGCTGTTGTCTCGACTGCGGGCATTGATGTCGGTACGGGTATGTACACCATGATGGCGATGACCGCCGCGGACGCGCTGAGTCTTCCCGTAGAGGCGATTACGCCTTTGTTGGGAGATAGCTCATTACCGCAGTGCGCGCTGGCCGGCGGTTCGAATTTAACGTCGAGCGTCGCTCCGGCCATTGTTCAAGCTTGCGACAAAATTCGCGAGGAACTGGGCGAAGGGGACATGCTGAACGCGTTGCGCGCGAGCGGCAAGAGTTTTGTCGAAGCGGAAGGCGCGACCAAGCCGATCATGCATGAGGACAGTCATTATGCATATCAGTCCTTCGGCGCGCAATTTGCGGAAGTCCGGATTGACCCGGTGTTGCGAACCATCCGGATGTCGCGCATGGTGGGTGTTTTCAATTGCGGCAAGATTGTCAATGCCAAGGCCGCACGCAGCCAGATGTTGGGCGGCATGACGTTCGGAATCGGCATGGCGCTGCTTGAAGAGTTGGTTTGGGACCAGACTGTTGGGCGTGCGGTTAACGCGGACTTGGCCGATTATATGGTGCCGGTGAATGCGGATGTCCCAAACATTGAAGTGGATTTCGTCGGTGAGCCGGACATCAACTTCAATCCTCTGGGCGTTCGCGGAATTGGCGAGATCGGCAATACCGGAGCGGCTGCCGCGATTGCGAACGCGGTCTACCATGCGACGGGCAAGCGCGTACGCAAGCTACCCATCCTGATAGAGTCCATCTTGTAGATGAAAGAGCTCGATCAAATCCTGGAAGTCTGGCGGGACCGCCGTACCGGCGTTCTGGCTACCGTGGTCCAGGTGAAGGGCTCCGCCTATCGACGGCCAGGCGCACGTCTCCTCATCTTGCCCGATGGGCAACGTATCGGTTCCGTGAGCGGCGGGTGTTTAGAGGGAGACCTGTCGCGCAAAGCATGGTGGCTAACGGAGGGCGGGCGTCCT
>CAXSIG010000034.1:16622-17109 GCA_964237255.1 uncultured Bryobacteraceae bacterium | reverse complement strand
CTGAGATGGTCCCTAGTGTGGATTGCGGAAAAATGTCGCCAAGCAATCCGAGGAAGTTGGTGATCCAAAATCCGTGCGCAAACATCAGGACGCACATTAGTGCGATGGCTACGTTCGCACTCTCGGCCTTCGCGGCCAACCAGGAAGCCGGAGTGAACGCCGCTGCAACTCCCAGCACAAGCCAGCGCGCACGAACGGGACGCCACCTCCGTTTCACTAGCTCGTCGGACACACGGCCGCCCGCTACCTGACTGATTCCCAACACCAGGAAAGGAATCCAAAGCAACGAACCGATCTGCTCGACCGAAAGCTGTCGCTCGCGATGCAGGTACTGCGGAATCCAGAACATATAGAAGTAAAACACCGGGTCGAAGAGAAATCGAGCCAGCAAAATCCAGAGCACTTCTGGTTTCAACAGCCAGGACGTTACCGACACGCGCGTGCCTGCGGCCGGAACATCGGGCGCGTCATTTCGTGTTAAGACCAG